>JAYTBD010000305.1:0-4735 GCA_043737155.1 Fimbriiglobus sp.
TTGCTCGTGAACATCGTCACGGAACTCCAGCCGAACTTCATCCAGCCTTGGCTCTTCCAGAGCTGGAACATCTCCTACAACGTGTCGGTGGAAAACGAAAAGCTCGGCGACATGTACTTCTACATCGCCCGCGGCATCGACCTGCTCGCGAAAGGGGATCGCCGCAACACGAAGGTGTACCGCGGCGGCGAAGACAAGGACTGGAAGGTCGGCTCGCCGGAAATCCGCGATACCATCGGCGGCTACTACCAGAACAAGTTCAGCGTGTCGGACAAAGTGGACGTGCTCCGCAGCCTCATGCAAGTGAGCGCGATGAAACCGTCGGAGCGCGACCCGGATCTGCTGATGGACAAAGGGATCGTCGACGAGAAGAAATTCCGAGAATTCTGCGAGCGCAACCCCGTGTTCGTCCGCCGACTGCAGACCAAGCTCAACCGCAAATCCCCGGCGTCGGTCGTCGACTTCTTGCGGACCAACCGGCAGATCCCGACGCGGTACAACATCGCGAGCAGCAGCCCCGAGGGGCAGGATCTCCTGGTGTCGGACGAAGCGCAGTTCCCGATCTTGCCGCCGGCATTCGTCAGCAAGCGGCGCGAGGTCAACGGCCGGGATGAGACGAACGATTCCTTCGACGCCTTCTTGGCCGCGCGGGCGTGGTACGAGTACGCCCAAGCGGTCGTCCCGCCGCCGGTGACCGGCGAGCCGGCCGCGGCCCCGCGCCGCGGCGAATACGACGAGTACAAGTACCGCATCCCGTCGAAACCGGCTCTGATCCTATTCCGGATGCACCATGCCCGGGCGCAAACGTACCTCGCGGAGTTTCTCCTGAAGGAGGGTTGGTTCGACGAAACGACCCGCTGGAACCCGGACGAACTCGTCGATTCCGCGAACGCGTGGTTCGCCAAAGGGAACAATCCGCCGCTCGCACTCGCGGCGCGGGGCTCCACCTTCGATACGGGATCGACCCCCGTGTCGGCGCTCGCCGCCTACGCCGAAGCCTTCGCCATGTGGGACGACTACGGCCGCACCAACGGACTGATCCTGACCCAGCCGCAAATCAACCGGTACGAAGACGAGGCCCGCAAAGCGTCGATCCTCGGGCCGATGGGCAACCTGCCTCCGGACTTGTCCGATCAGCAGCTCGCCGAATTAAATCTGAAGCGGGAGTGGCTCAACGCCCGCCAAGCGCTCATCTACTACCAGCAGAACAATTCGGTGACGAACTTCCCGTTCTTCCTCGCCTCCACGCAGGCCGAGTCGAGCCGGGAAATGGTCGAAGCCCGCAAGCTCCTCTGGCAAGCGGACCGCTCGTACGCCGCCGCCCAGAACAAAGCGGCGGTCGGACTCTTCACCAAGGCCAACGCCAAGTGGCGGCTGGCCCTGCAGAAGCAAGAGAAATATCACCACGGCGAGCGCAGCGACACGGTGCAAGAATTCACGGCCGAAATCGAACTGAAGCTGATCAAGCTGCTCATGGACGATCGCAAGGTCGCGCCGGCGAAGGCGGCGTTGCAAGCGTTCGTGGGGCACGTCGTCGACGAGAGCGCCGACCGCGAGTTGTCGATCGCCATGGCGGAAGCGGAGGCGGCCGACCTCATCGCCGCGGAAATCCTCACGACCAGCTACCCCGGGGCCCCGCCCGAGTCGATCCGGGGGAAGGGCGCGTATGCTTGGTTGAAGAATTTCACCACCGAGCGACAAGACGTCCGCTGGATCAACCCCGGCATCCGGGAGCAGGCCAAGATGAAAGAAGGCCTGATGCGCCGACCCCCCGCCCCGCCTCCGCCCGGTGGGCCGGGCATGCCCGATGAAATGCCGTCCCGGTGAGACCATGCGACGCGCCCTCGCCATCCTCGCCCACCCGGACGACGCCGAGTTTCTCTGCGCCGGGACACTCGTCCGCCTCGGGCGTGATCGCGGCTTCGAAATCCACATCGCCACGATGACCGCCGGCGATTGCGGCTCCGCCGAACTGCCGCCGGATGAGATCGCGGAACGCCGCCGTGCGGAAGGCGCGGCCGCCGCGACAGCCGTCGGCGCGAGCTACCACTGTCTAGAGGTGCTCGATCTCCGCGTCCAATACTGCGACGATCAATTGGAAAAAGTCTGTCGGTTGCTCAACGTCATCCGTCCGCAGTTGGTGTTCACCCACAGCCCCGACGACTACCATCTCGACCACGAACACACGAGCCGGCTCGTCCGCGCGGCGACCTTCGCCGCGCCGATCACCAACTTCCTACACCGTCCCGGCCACATCGAAGCCCACCGCCCGCTCGATGCCATCCCGCATCTGTATTACTGCGATCCGATGGAAGGGAAAGATTTGTTCGGCCGACCGGTGCCGCCCGCGTTCAGTGTCGACATCTCGAGTGCGATCGAAGCGAAAGCCGAGATGCTCGCCTGCCACGAGAGCCAGCGCGCTTGGTTGAGGAAGCACCACGGGGTGGACAACCTCGTCGAATCGATGCGCGAGTGGTCCCGCAGCCGCGGCGCCGCGATGGGGGTGGAGTATGCCGAGGGATTCCGCCAGCACTTGGGGCACAGTTACCCGCAAGGGAATTGGCTGGCGGAACTGCTGGGAGCGGGGAATTGCGATAGACGAACACCCGTATAGTATTGACATTCTGAATTGTTTTCTCGTATGGCTGATTGCTGATATCTGATCGCTGACCAACTGTCCCTATTGAAGCATTTTGGAACGGAATCGGGGTCGGCAATCAGCGGACAATTATCTGCGAAACGCTGCGGTGCAAGTTTCCGAGTGTGCCAGATTCTTCAAGTGTACTCCCTCGCAGATTACCCCGGCGTGCGCCACGCCGCGTAGCCGTAGACCACGGTGAAAAACGCGAACAGCACCGTCAATGCGAAATAGCCCGCCTTCAACCACCGCGCGGTCAGGTGCGCCTTCACATCGAAGACGGGCTGCAAACACAAACGGATGCCCCAGAAGAGGGCGACGTAAGCGCAGAAGCTTCGGGCCAAATCGGTCCCGCTCGCCAGTTCCCCGGCGTTCAAAACTAGGGGTATTCCTCGGGGACGAGCCGCGCGGCGCCGAAGAGGATGGCGATGCCCAGCGCCAGCTTGGCGAAGGCGAAGAGCCATTCTCCGATACTCGGGCGTTTCGGTTGCTCCTCGGGATTCAGGAACGTTGCTGCATCCAAGCCGGGCCAAGCGAGCAAGTATCCGAGATGTCGCAGCGTTGGTCACCCCGGCACCGGGGTCCGTCGCCATGTCAGCCATTTGCAGCCGACGAAGATCGCGAAGGCCAACACCCACATGAAGAGCCAGCGCGGCCAGTCCGCCGGCGCGAACAGAACGACGACCGAGGGGAGCACCGCCACAGGCGCCCATCCTTGCCACCATGGTATGTTGCGCGTTCCCATGGCGTGTGAACCGGACTGGCGGGGAAACGGTAACGCGGAAACCACCGCGCCAACGAAATCCATTCGGACGCCGTTGAGCCAATCGCGGGCACGAGGATCGTTTCACATCTCACGAAGAGTGGACCCATGCGAGTTCAGCGACTCTTGGCGACGGCGTTTTTGGCGGCGGGGGCACTGCCGGCGTTCGCCGCGGATCCGGTGCCCATCGCAGCGCCGGTGCCACCGGCGAAGACCAAGGACGTCGGCCCCGCCGATGAAAAAGCCGTGCGGGCGCTACTGAAGGACGGTCCGAAGCTCCCCGGCGGCGGGGACGGAATTCCCCTCGGAGAACTGCTGCAAATCATCGCCAAAGAACACAACCTTACGATCCGGCTCGATCTCGCGGCGTTCAAGCGCTTCAACGCTTCCGAGGGTCAGGGCAATGTGCTGGGCGCCGGTGCCGGCGCGGTGTTCATCTCGCGGAATGCGAATGCGAACCCCGAAGAAATCAAGCAGATGTACGATGTGAAAATCCGCTACACCGTGAGCGCGACGTACTCTCTCGGCGACCTGCTCACCGACGCGTGCGCCCAACTCCCCGGCCGGTGCGCGTACCGCATCCGCCACAACCAAGTGCTCATCGGGCCGGCGTTCCTCCCGGCCGTGACGCCCGGCGCCGGCGCCACGGGCGGTGAGGGTGGCCAGCTCAACATCGCCCCGAACGTGCTCACGGAGCAACTCCTCGGCGAATCGGTGTCCGTCGCCATCGAAGAGCAACCGCTGACCGCGGCGATTGCGGAACTGCGCAAGATCACCGGCGCCAACATCGTGCTCGACGCCCGCGCCAAAGACAAAGCGAAGCAGGCCGTGTCCGGCACGTTCGACGACGCCCGCCTGTTCACGGCCCTCGAGCTCCTGGCCGATATGTGCGACTTGAAAGTGGTGTCGAACAACAACGTCTTTTACATCACCGCCCCGGACAACGCCGCGAAGATGCAGAAGCGGATTCACGCCGACTTGTTCGGCGAACCGGTGCCTCCGCAGCCTCCGCAGCCGATGCCGAACGCCACCGTGCCGCCCGGCAAGGACGATCCGAAGAAGTAGCCCCCGACGCCGACGCGGCCGAAGGTGTTGGTGTGGCCGCTCGCTTCGGCATCTCGCGCAAAACCGCCTACAAGTGGCTCGGACGCAACCGGGCCGGACCGCCGCTCTCGGACCGCTCCCGCAAGCCGGCCGTCTCGCCCGCACGGACTCCGGCCGACGTGGAAGATCTCGTCCTCGGACTCCGCGAGCGCCAGCCGACCCGGGGCGGTCGCAAGCTCCGCGCGGTCCTGTTGCAATCGCCCGGAGCAGCCCCGCCCTCGGCCGGCACC
>JAYTBD010000306.1:0-1851 GCA_043737155.1 Fimbriiglobus sp.
GGCGGCTGCCTCGATCGCCCTGATCGAAGCCCGGCACTCCGGCTACCTCAACGTGCTCTTCAACACGTTCCACACGACCAACATCTTCGGCGTCGAGCAGGTCTTCGAGCGGCCGCTCACCATCCAAGAAGTGGTCGATGCGGCCACCCCGTTCATCGCCGGTTTGAACGGCGGCCCGCCGCTCACCTTTTCCGCGACCCGCTCGCGCGCCAACGACATCGCGATCCTCAACTTCGCGTTGGCGCTCGAATATTTGGAACGGGACTTCTACAACCTCAACGTGCCGAGGTTCTACCCGGTGTAGTCGATCGGCCTCGTTGAACTCGAAACCCGGCGGGAACCCCCGCCGGGTTTCTTCGTTTGCAGCGGTGGATTACGGCGGTAGAATGCATCTACCTCAGGAGGATTAAACATGTCGATTTTCATCGTGCCCGATTCGCTGAAGGCGAAGTTTGAGGAGTTCGACCAACCATTGATGGTCTGCATGCCCGACGGTCGGGTCATCGGCTACTTCACACCGAATAGAGAAGCCAAGCTGAATTTGGATCCCGGCATCAGCTCGGAAGAAATGGACCGTCGCGAAGCGGCCGGCGGTGGGCGACCCCTCAAGGACATCCTACGCGATTTTGAGAGCCGAGGATGAACTACACTGTCGTCTGGCTGTCTGTGGCCGAGAACGAACTGGCCGCGGTGTGGTCAGCGTCGTCCCGCCGCGGAGACGTTTCCGCGGCCGCGGCACTACTCGACCATAAGCTCGCTGCCAATCCCTCGACCGAGGGTGAATCGCGAGACGGTAACCGGCGGATCGGTTTCGTGCCTCCACTCGGCATCGTGTTCACCGTTTACGAGAATTCCAAGACGGTCGTGGTCACGCGAGTTTGGGAATATCACTAACATCGAAGATCGGCCGATGCTCCCGCTCGATGTGCTCCGCCAAATCCGCCGACTTCAAATCCGCGCCCGACGGGCCGTGCAATCGCTGCTCGGCGGCGAATACCACTCCGCCTTCAAAGGCACCGGCCTATCCTTCGAAGACGTCCGCGAGTATCAACCCGGCGACGACATCCGCGGCATCGACTGGAACGTGACCGCACGCACCGGCACGCCGTTCGTGAAGCGCTACGTCGAGGAGCGCGAACTCACGGTGCTGCTCGCGGTCGATCTCTCCGGCAGTCAACGCTTCGGCACCCAAGGTCAGACCAAGCGCGCGGTCGCGGCGGAACTCGCGGCGTTGGTCGCCTTCTGCGCGATCAACAATCAAGATCGCGTCGGGCTGCTCGCCTTCACCGATACCGTCGAGCGCCACGTCCCGCCGAACAAAGGGACCCGCCACGTCCTGCGGATTTTGCGGGACATCCTCTTCTATGAACCCGAGCGCCGTGGCACCGATCTAAAAGCCGCGCTCGATCACTTGAACAAGGTTCAGAAACGCCGGGCCATCGTTTTCCTCTTCAGCGACTTCCTGACGCCGGGCTTCGAGGACAGCTTCAAACGCGCCGCCCGCCAACACGACTTGATCGCGGTCCGCACCACCGATGCCCGCGAGCAAACTTGGCCCGATGCGGGGCTGATTCAGTTGGAAGATGCCGAGACCGACGAGCCGTACTTGATCGACACTTCCAGCACCGCTTTCCGCACAAGCTTTGCCGCGCGGCAACTGGAACGCCGCGACAAATTCATACGCTTGGCGCGCTCGGCCCAAGCCGATTGGTTGGAGGTCGGCACCGAAGGCGGTCACATCGACACGATGCTGAAGTTCTTCCGCCGGCGCGAGCGTCGCAAGACGCGCGGATAGGCGAGCGGCACGGCGTGAGCGTGCCGTGTGTTGCAATACCAGACACGGCACGCTTA
>JAYTBD010000307.1:0-4731 GCA_043737155.1 Fimbriiglobus sp.
CCCGAATACGAGCCGCGCCGCGTGGCGAAAGAATCGAGTTCGTCGAAGACGATGATCGCCGGCGCCGATTGACGGGCCTTGTGGAAGACCATGCGAAGGTTTTCTTCGGACTCGCCCACCCATTTCGATTTCAGTTCCGGGCCGGACACGATGGTGATGGCGGCCCCGATGGCCGTGGCGATGGCCTTGGCGAAATAGGTTTTCCCAGTGCCGGGCGGTCCCCAAAAGATCATGCCGCGCGGGATCAGTTCTTCGAGCCGGGCGATGTCGTCCGGGTTGGTCGACGCATCGCGTCGCGCCAAGACGTCGAGGATTTCTTGGCGGAGTTGCTTCTTGGTCTTGGCGTAGCCGCCGATGTCGCGGTCGAGATCGACATCGGGGATTTCGAGCGATCCGCTCAGCGTCGCTTGCCTCAGTTGTAAGTAGGCCCGCTTGGGGTCGGAGGGGTAATCTTCCCCTTCCAATGTCGAGAGTAGTTTGCGCAGCCGCACCGCATTTAAACCGGAGACGTACTTGTAAAGCTGCCACGGATTGAACTGGCGACCGAACTTGCGCGACTCGCGCTGGGTGACGATCTTCTTGAGGACCGTCCGATTGATGCCGAGGATGCTGACGCGGTGCGGGAAGAGGTTCTCGATCACCTTCGGCAGCGGGAATGACGGATCTTTGAAGCCGAGCCAGACGAGGTCGGGGTTCTCGTAGAGCAGCGGGATCACTTCGCGCGATTCGCCCGTCAGGCCGGTTTGATTGCTGGTGAGCAAGTCGAGGTGCGGGATCACGGCGACCTTCTTTTCGACCGAGCCGCGCACGAAATCGCGGAGTTGCGCGATCATGGTCCCGATCAACCCCATCGGCGTCGTACTCGCCGCTTGATTATCGGTGTTGCGGGGCAGGCCGTTCAAATAGACGCAGTTGATCCCGCGCTCGCGCAGCCGGGCGCGGACGCCCAAGTAGAGCGACGGGGCCAATTCCTTATCGCACTCCACCAAGCTCGGCAGGCCGCGGAGGATGTTCCCGGCGATGTCGGCGAGTTCGGTGGCGTATGCCGCCTCGACGGCTTGGGGCACATCGAGAGAGGACGGGAGTTCGGCTTCGGTGGTCAGGATGGACATTTTGAATCGGGTTCCGGGTGTCGGGTTTCGGGTATTGGGTCGCTCGTGGATCAGGTTTCTCTGCGATACCCGATCCCCGAAACCCGACACCCGATTTCAAACTTCGATCCTCATCGTCAGCGAACCGGTCTCTTCGTCCTCGCTCAACTCTTTGATGTTTCCGAGTTGCCGGGCTTTCTGCTTCAGCGCTTCGCGCGTTACCTTGTTCACGACCTCGCTGAGTTCCGGTTGCAAGTCGCAGAGCTTTTCTTCCAACTCGGCGGTCGCTTGTCCTTGCAGCCGCTCCGATTCGTGCTCGGCTTTCTTCTCGAGGTCTTCGTCGATCTGTTTCTTCAATCGTTCCCGCAGTTCCTTCTGAGCGGGGCCGACATCGTCGTAGCCGAAGGTTTCGCGCTTCGATTCGAGCGTGACTTCTTCGCCGACCTGCGACTTCACCGAGACTTCGAACGATTTCGGATCTACGGTCACGGTGGTGTTGCCGTCGGAGCGTGAGAGGGTGCCGTCCGGGTTCTCGGCATAGCCTTTCTGAATCAACTCCTTCTTGAGCAACTCGGCCATCACTTCCGGCGGCAAGATTTCGAGCACCTCGAGTTGCGAGCAGATTTCGTCCGAGCCTTTAAGCTCGCGCGTCGAGGATTCTTTCACGGTGATGCGATACGCACGGCTCATCGACTCGCTCCGAAGGATTCACCACAAAGTCACAGAGAGCACAGAGAAGAATCAAATCGGGAATGAGGTCCCACTCCGAACTCCATTGAATGATTTCCTCTTCTCTGTGCTCTCTGTGGCTCTGTGGTGCAATTCTTTCATTTCCGCTCACCCCGTCCGCAACGGATCGAGCCGTTCGATCATCGCTCCGGCTTTCGCCGCCACGGTATCGCCGTGGGCGTGTTCCCAGTCCGTTTTCCAAAGTTGGCCCGCGGCGTAGCCCTCTTCATAATATCCGACGTTTCTCGCTTGTCGTTCCCAGCTTTGCAGGGTTTCGAGTTGGCGCGGCAAGGCCAAAGCCGCCCTTTGCGTTTCGATACGATCCGCCAACCGGCCCGGCCCCTGCCCTTGCAAGCCGCCCGTCCAAAAACCGACCCCCAACTCCGGTGGGGCGAGCAAGGTCGCGTTCGCCGCCAACACGAACCGCACCATGTCGGGCCGCCGGGCATCGTCCGCAGCTTTCACGAATATCCGCAGCGTTTCGTACTCGGCCACCCCTTGTTGGCGCATTCGCCGCCAGTCGCCGATCTGCCCCTTGGCGCGCTCGGAACGGACCCAGCGCAGCGCCAAGAACGGTTGCAAGCATTCCAGAATCGCGGAGCGCACTCCGGAGAAGCAGCCGGTGAAGTCGGGCACAACCGGAGCTTGCGGGGTCGCGAAGTCCCCGGCGTACGCCAACCGGACCAACGGGTTGTCGCGGAAACAGCGTTTGTCGACGACGGCCTGCGCCAACTCCGGTTCCGCTTTGAGTTGGTCGTAAGCCATCAGGAAAAAGAGTTCGTCAGCCGGGGTCAGTCCACCGTGCGCATCCCAGCGATCCGACGTGTCCGTCGGCTTCTCGGCCGTGAGCCACATCAAGAAGGCCAGCGGGCTCGGGCCGAAGTGGAGGGTCCGCAATTCCAGCGGCAATCGCTCCCACACCCGGCCTTCACTCGACTGACCGGCCGCCAGAAAACGCTTGCGCCGCCAACCGCCCGCCTTGGCGAGGTGCAACACGGTCGCCTTGGCCAATGTATCTTGGGCGATCCGCACGCAAACTCGGCTCAAGCAAGGGGGTGCCGGCAGCTTCGCGTACACGAGATTGATCGCTTGGTCCGCTGGCATGTGTCCCAACAGGAACCGCAGAATCCGGAGCAGGTTGTACTCGAATCGCGACACCGCGGGCGGGCCGACTGCCGTGCTGATGGTCATCCCTTGGTCCCGCCCGTGCGCTTCCAGCCCTTCCACAATCCTAGTGCGGGAACCGCGGGGAAGCCGTTGATGATCACCTCGGCGCCGCGCACGCGGATTTCCAAAGTGTTCGGTTGTCGCCAGCAATCGTCGTCCGCGCGGTAGCGCGATGTGAGGAAATAGATGCGCTGGTTGGTCGAACCGATCCACCGCCGGCGCGTATCGGGACGTTCGCGTTCGTAGGGTCCATCCACGAGGATATCCGTGGCCGCGAGGAGCTCCACGATGGCGGGGTCGCGATTGGCCTCGAGGTCTTCGCGCAGGTAACCGGTGAAGACCATCACCGATAAATTCAGCGACTGGGCAACTCCGGCGAGCGCGGCCGCTCCCTCCGCATGGGCGAACGGCTCGCCGCCGAGCAGCGTGATGCCCTCGATCCCCGATTCTTCCCGGGCGAATCGCAATCGATCCGCGATCTCGGTCAGTTCGGTGAACTGTCCCCCTTTGAATGGGAGATACTCGGGATTGCAGCACCCCGGACAGCGTAGCGGACAGCCTTGGAACCAGAGCGCGAAGCGGCGACCGGGGCCTTCGGCTTCCGTGACGGGGACGATTGAGGCGACTCGCAAAATCATTGAGGAGATTATACCCGCGCCGCGAGCCGGACGATCCCTTTACAGCCGACGAATCCTTCGCAAGTGATGTCCCGCTCGACGAACTTGCGGATCGTGGCGATGTTCGTGAGCAGGTGATTGGTGACTTCCGAGACCGCGAATTCACTCGCTTCATCGGCGAACGCCAACGGCAAAACGACCTGATCGGCGGAGTGCGGATCGACGGGGCAGTGACTTTCGCGGAACTCGAGGGCTTCCTCGGCCGCCATATCCGCCACGGCTTCCGCCGGTCGGCCGCGCTCGCCCAAGGCGGTGAACAGCGTCGGCACCGATGCTTGCCGGAAGATGATCCCCGCGACCGCACCGGGGCCGTTGTCCCATGTTTCCTCGGGGATGTGGCTCTCGACCCCCGCCATCTTCAACTTGTGCTTCAAGCGACGACTCATCGTCTTCCCGACCGACTCCGGCAGGTCGGCCGTGACCGCGAAGCCCCCGGCCGTGGTCAGCGTCGGACACGTCAACAGGTTCAGCCCGCGCACGCCCGACGCCGGTTGAAGCACGGCTTCGATCTCACCACCGCCGCGGGGATAGAAGCCGGCGCGGATCATCTTCAATCCCACATCCAGCCCGAGTTTCGCCAAGTAACCCGCCCACGTCGTTTCGAGGAAATGATAGCTCGGTGCCGCCATCACATGCGTTCCACCGGTGACCCGCACCGTACTCGGCCCGTCGCCGCGCAGCATCAGCGGGAGGTAGACGGTGTGCAGCACGAGTGCCGTCGCCCCCGCAGTGTTGATGACGAAGCAATACTCGCCGGATTTCACAGGCGCCGGTTCGAAATGGAGGGTTGTGGAACCGAGCGAACCGCCCTTGAAGATCGCCCCGCTGATCTGCGACGCGGCGCGCACGCACGCCAAATGCTGCGCAGCCAACCCCGGCTTCGGCCGGTTCGCGCGGATGTTGATGAGCTTAAACGGCTTGCCGGTGAGCAGCGACAGGGCCAGCGACGAGCGCAGGATCTGCCCGCCCCCTTCCCCTTCGCCGCCGTCAATCTGGATCATGTGGCACCGTATGCCGTGTGGAACTGACGAATCGGAGAGATCCGAAGTCCATCCGAGGTTCGGGGT
>JAYTBD010000308.1:0-4727 GCA_043737155.1 Fimbriiglobus sp.
CGCGATCCGGCGGGCGTCGGTTCGATCCTTCGCCAGCGCGAAGACGCACGAGCCACTTCCGGAGAGCATCGCACCCAGCGGGCTTTGGGCGAGGAGTGCGTCGTATACCCAGTTGGCCAGCGGTTGCAAGGCGAACGCGGCGGGCTGCAATCGGTTGTGCATCAACCGGCCGACGGCCACGGTATTCCCCTCGGCCAAGGCGGCGCGGATCGCGGTGCCGGGGGTCGGCGTCTCGGCCAGGCGGACGTTGCGGTAAACCTCGGCGGTGCTCAGACCGAAGGGCGGTTTGACGATGACGAGGTCGAGCGGATGCGGAGCGGGAATCGCTTCGGCGACTTCGCCGCGGCCGGTACACCACGTCGGGCGGCCGTGCAGGAACGCGGCCACATCCGAGCCGACCCGCGCCGCGACGGGCGCGAGTTCGTCGGGGGATTTGTTCAAATTCCAGACGGCGTTGAGTCCCGCGATGGCCGCGGCGGCATCGGAGGAACCGCCGCCCAAGCCCGCCTCGTACGGGATGCGTTTGGTGAGGTGAATACTGGCGCCAAGGGTCACGCCGAATGCGTTGCGGAGCGCCTCGGCCGCTTTCCAAACGAGGTTGCCCGGTCCCGTGGGAATGCCGGGTGCGTTGCAACTCAGAACGAGCGCGCCATCATCGCGGGGCTGGATTTCGAGGGTATCGTACAGATCGACGGGGGCGAGCAGCGTTTGGAGTTCGTGGTAGCCGTCGGCCCGTTTGGCGAGGAGTTCGAGGAACAGGTTGACTTTCGCCGGCGCGGCGATGACCCGTCCCCGAGAACCAGCGGGCCAACCGGCGCGGGGAACCATGGTGCCATCCGTGGCCGAAAATCAGGGGGTGCGAATGAGTGGGTTTGAGGAAGCTATCCAGGAATGGGAGTGCGGTCAAGCGCGAAGGTTTGGGAATGTGGAAAGAAATGTTCGACGAGCCACCGGGCTTGCCCCGGTGGGTCCGACTTGTCGGTGGGAGTCACCCCCTCTCCGCTTCGGAGAGGGGGCCGGGGGGTGAGGTCTCCCCGCACCGATTGGAAGGTCGCTCCAATTCCAGCACCAGACCTCACCCCCTAACCCCCTTTCCGAAGCGGAGAGGGGGAACCGGACAAGGCTCGCTGTTTGACGCGCATGGGTCGTTCCACATGGAGGCGTTCATTCCACGGTAGGGTGGGTGAGTCGACAGCGGAATGACGAACTTCATCTCCCAGAGCCGGTAGCGTGCGCTCGAAGCCATTATCCGTAGACTAAATTCCGTCCGATTCGGGCGTGCGCCCGGCCCCACCAATCCCCCCGGCCAATGGCCTCGCCGCGCGGCGGGCTTCGCCGGAGCAACCCCCGAATCCCAGGAGCCTCCCGATGGCCGACGAAGCGACCCCCCCGACCCCCGCCGCCCAGCCGACGCAGGTCTCGGTGCAGGTGGACGTGTCGAAGATGCAGCCCGTCTACTGCAACTTCTTCCGCCTCAGCCTCAGCAGCAGCACCGAGGAAATCCTCATGGACGTCGGCCTGCACACGGGCATCATGATCCCCGGCGGCATGGAGCCGATCCACCTGACCCACCGCCTCGTGATGAATCCGTTCGTCGCCAAGCGGCTCATCGAATCCCTGCGGCAGATCGTCGTCCGGCACGAACAGGCCTTCGGGGTGCTCGAAGTCGATCCGCAGAAGCGTCTCCGCCGCCAAGGGTGAGCTAAGCTGATTGCGGATTTGGGATTTCGGATTTGGGATTGACTCGATCTCGAATCCGCAGTTCACATCCTCTTCCGGAGCCGGTTCACTTATGGCCACGCCCACCGCGACGGTCACCGAATACTGCGCCGCCCTCGGCAAGAGCAAGCTCCTGCGCGACGACGAGGTCCCCGGCATCCGCACCGCGTGGGAAGCCGACACCCGCGGCGCCGACGCGGACGTGGAATCGTTCCGCAAGTTCCTCGTGAAGAAGCAATATCTCACCAATTATCAAGCCACTTTGATACAACGCGGACGGGCCGAAGGCTTCCACATCGGCGGCTACGTCATCCTCGACCGCATCGGCAGCGGCCAGACGGCCGGGGTCTATAAGGCGGTGCACACGTCCGGGCAGGTCGTCGCGCTGAAAGTGCTACCGCCGAGCCGATCCCGGGATCAACACGTTTTGAACCGCTTCCAGCGCGAAGGCCGGTTGCTGACGCAACTCGATCACCCCAACGTCGTGCGTGCTTTCCAACTCGGCCAGACGGGCGGGGCGCATTTCATCGTCATGGAGCACTTGGACGGGGAAACCCTCGACGAAGTATTGGCCCGCCGCAAGAAAATCCCGGCGCCGGAAGCGGTCCGCATCGTCACCCACGCCCTGCTCGGATTGCAGCACCTCGCCGACAGGCGGATGGTCCACCGCGACCTCAAACCCGCGAACCTCATGGTGGCGCCGACGCCGGGCATTCCCGCTTCGAAGACCGACACCACCCTCGACGGCACGATCAAGATCCTCGACATCGGCCTCGGCCGCGAGATGTTCGACGACGATTCCCCCGCCACGCAGGATTTGCAACTCACCGGCGAAGGGGCGTTGCTCGGCACGCCCGATTACCTCGCCCCGGAACAGGCCCGCGACGCCCGCAGCGCCGACGTCCGCGCCGACATCTACAGCCTCGGTTGCGTGCTCTTCCACCTGATCGCCGGGCGGACGCCGTTCCAAGACAATAACGTCATGGCCCAGATGGTGAAGCACGCCACGGAGAAGCCGCCGAGCTTGGCGGAACTGGTACTGGGCACCTCGACGCGATTGAGCGCGGCCGTCGGCAAACTGCTGGAAAAGAAGCCGGGGGATCGCCCGCAGACGCCGAAGGAGGCGGCCGATTCGCTCAAGGCGTTCTTGCCGGAGCGGGCCGCGAAAGCGGTCAAGGTGCCGGTGCTGCCGGCGTATCAGCAGTGGCTCGAATCCGAAAGCGCCTTCGAACTCCCGGCCGAGGCCCTCGCCGCGATGGAAGCGGCCACCAAAACTCAACCTGCGATTCCGGCGGTGCTGAAAGCGGGGCCGTCGTCCAAACCGGCGAAGCCCAAGGCGCCGACCGAGGTGAAGCCAGTGGCGACTCCTCGCAGCGAAGCGGTGCCCGTGTCCGTCAAGCCGATATCGCAGCCGCACCCCGCTTTGGTGATCCGGACAACCCCGCGAGTCCCGGACGAAATCAACGTTGAACTGGTGACTCTGCCGACCGTGCCGTCGGACGAGGAACCGCGCTCCGCCTTGGAGTTGAACCGACGCGATTTCGTGCTGCTGGCAACCGGTTCCTCGGGGGTTTTGTTGGCGATGGGCGCCGGTTACGGGCTATCGCGGGCCGTGCGGCGGAAGCTCCCGGACGAAGATGCGACAACGGAGCCGACGGGGAAGTAGCGACTCCCATGAGAAGCGAATGAGACTTGCGCACTTCCATCTGACGGTGCCCGCGTCCGTCGGCTATCATTTCGATGGAGATGCCACGTCCCCGTTTGCGGGTGATCCCATGCGATTCCAGAAGTGCCTCGCCCTGACCTTGCTCGGCTGCGGCCTCGCCGCGGCCCCCGGCGAGCTCCGGGCCCAGCGTCCCGGCGGCGGTGGTCGGCCGAGCTTCGACCCCGACGCGATGTGGAATCAGATGAGCGGCGGCTCCGACTCCATCGACCTGAACAAGAACCCGCAGCTCAAAGGGATGATGGGCCGCGGCGGCACCCCGCTGCCACCGGACGGCATCCTCACGAAGCAGATGTTCCAGACGGCGATGGCCCAGCGCATGGCCGCGCGGAACCAACCGCCGGGCGCACCCGTGCCGACGGCGCCGATTCCCGTGCCCGGGAGCGGAGTTCCGCTCGTCGTGTCGGTCGGTTCCGGTAGTGGCGGCGGCGATAAGCCGATTATCATCGGGGGCCCCGGTAGCGTGTCGACTCCCGGTGCTTACCCCCAATCCGGCGGTTATCCCGGTGGCGGCTTCCCGGGCGGGGATCGGGGCGGTGATCGCGGAGACCGAGGCGGCGGGATGTGGGGCGACCCCGAGAAACTCTTCCAACGCATCGATCAAAACAAGGACGGCAAAATCCTCCGCGACGAAACTCGGATGCTCCAGCCCTACTTCGAACAGATCGACACCAATAAAGACGGCGGCATCGATCTCGCCGAACTCAAAGTCTTCTCCGCGACCATGGCCGCGGCCACGCCCGGCGGCGGGGGAGGTTACCCCGGCGCACCCGGTGGATTCCCCGGCGGCGGCGATCCGAGGATCGAAGACCCGGAAAACGAACGCCCGGTCGTCTACCGGTTCGGCAAGCTCCCCAAGGACTTCCCCTACGCCAGCATCGACAAAGATGAAGATGGCCAAGTGAGCCTGTACGAATGGCGGACGTCTTTGAAGGCGGTCGATGAATTCGTCGACCGCGACCTCAACGGCGATGGCTTTCTCACCGCCGAAGAATGGCTCCGCGGCACGAAGACTTCACTCGGCGGCGCCGATGCGAAGAACGACAAAGGCCGCGGCCAGTATCCTGGCGCCGGAACCGGTGGGTCGTACGGCGGACGCCCCGGCATGGGTGGCCCACCTGGCGGCAACATGGGTAGCCGCAGTCCCGGCGGCGGGGAAAGCGATAAGGACAAACGCGAGAAAGAGAAGCAGAAGGATCGGAACTAACCGAGCGGGCGACAATGCGACGGGCCGAGGGTGTTCCCCTCGGCCCGTTTTCGTTATTGGATGCGGATCGGTTTGTCA
>JAYTBD010000309.1:0-4725 GCA_043737155.1 Fimbriiglobus sp.
TGGAAGGGCACGCCGCCGATCACGAGCGCCGGCAGAGTCTTCACCCCGGCGGCCTCCGCTTCGGCGAGGCGATGCGGATGCGCTCCCACGTCCACCTTCTCGACATCGAACTTCGCCGTGTCGAGGGCCTCGACGACGGCGTCCTCCGCCGCGACGCAGACCGAGCAACCCGCGTGGTACCACTGGACTTTTCGCATGACTCGCTCCCGGACCGGGTGAACCGACTAAAATGCGACACGCCGTCACTATTCGCCGGCGGTCGAGCCGATTCAAGCGGGCACTTTTTTGTGGGGGAGGTGCGTTTTGGAAACCGCCAAAAAGCCGACGGCGACGCTGAGCGCGATCATCGAAGGTTGCCTCGGCTGCAAATGGACGCTGCACGTCCTCGGGCAGATCCGCGTCGGCGTGAACCGCCCCGGCGTCCTCGAGCGCTCCGCGGACGGACTCACCGCCAAGGTCCTCGGCGAGCGGTTGGTGAAGCTCGTCGGCTTCGGGATCCTGGAGAAGCGCACTTTCGCGGAATCGCCGCCGCGGGTGGAATACCACCTCACTCCGTTCGGCGAGCGCATCGCCGAAACGGTCGAGGAATTGGAGCGTATCCGTCTGGAGTTCGCGCTCTGAAGTGATCTCGGAACCCGCCTACTTCTCCGCGTCTATGCCCGGGGTGAATCCGGCCAACGAGCCGAGCGCGAGTGCGAGCAGGAGATATCGCATGGAGTATCCTCGGGGGGTGAAGGGGGAATTGTAGCAGCGCACCCGCCACGATCGGACGAAGCTTCGGAGGGATTTTCGACACCGTCCGTGGGAAAATACCTTTGCGGTCGCACCTTCGGAAGTTAAACTCGATCCATGCCGTCGCAACGGACGACAACCGACCGAGCTAGACCCGACCATGATGCGCCACCGGAACACCCTCGTCATTACCGCGGCCTTGTTGCTGGCAGCGGAGATGCGCGGCGCGGAGCCGGCGCAGACTCCGGCGCTGGTGAAGCAATATTGCGTGAGCTGTCACGACGGCGAGGAGGCCAAGGGCGGGTTCGACTTGGCGGCCGTCGTGAAGGAGGACGTCGGCCTGCACCCGCAGGCTTGGGAGAAGGTCGTCCGCCGGCTGCGCGGGCGGCAAATGCCACCCGCCGGGAAGAAGCGTCCGGACGAGGACACCTACGCGTCCGTCGTAACCCAGCTCGAAACCGCGCTCGACCGCGCGGCGGCCGCGAAGCCGAATCCGGGGCGCACCGAGACGATCCGCCGTTTGACGCGCACCGAATATCAAAACTCCGTCCGCGACCTGTTGGGGATCCACATCGACGCGGCGGCACTGCTGCCGGCGGACGAATCCAGCCACGGATTCGACAACGTGACGGTGGGCGGACTCTCACCGACGCTCTTGGACCGCTACATCACGGCGTCGCAGAAAATCAGCCGGCTGGCGGTCGGTAGTACGCGGCGCTCGCCCGGCGGCGAGACGATTCGCATTCGCGCGGATATCACGCAGGAGGACCGCGCGGACGGGATGCCGGTCGGGACGCGGGGGGGCACGTTGGTCCGCTACACGTTCCCGCAGGACGGCGAGTACGACATTCAAATCCGGTTGGCCCGCGACCGCAACGAACACGTCGAAGGGCTCCGCGAGCCGCACGAACTCGAGGTGCTACTGGACCGCGAGCGGGTCAAATCGCTCACCGTGAAGCCGCCTGCGGACGGCAAGGACTACTCCAGCGTCGATGCCCATTTGAAAGTCCGCGTGACGGCGAAGGCCGGCCCGCACGAACTCGGCGTGACATTCCCAAAGCAGTCGTCGTCGCTTTTGGAAACGACCCGGCAGCCGTACAACGCGCGCTTCAACCTGCACCGCCACCCGCGGCTCTCGCCCGCGGTGTATCAAGTGTCGATCACCGGCCCGTTCGGGGCCAAAGGTCCGGGCGACACGCCCAGCCGCCGCGGCATCTTCGTGACGCGACCGAAGACGGCGGACGAGGAAGAAGCCTGCGCTAAGCAAATTTTGTCCCCCATCATGCGACTGGCTTACCGGCGTCCCATCGTAGACGCGGACCTCAAGCGAGTGCTACCGCTCTACCGCGAGGCCCGGCGCGACGGGGATTTCGACGCGGGGATCGAAGCGGCGGTGAGCGCCATCCTCGTCGGCCGTGAGTTTCTCTTCCGAGTCGAACAAGTCCCGGCCGGTACCGCTCCGCAAACGGCGTATCGCGTCGGCGACATCGAGTTGGCAACCCGGCTATCGTTCTTCTTGTGGAGCAGCATCCCCGACGACAAACTTCTCGACGCGGCCGAGCGCGGCGAGCTCCGCAAGCCCGAAGTGCTCCGCGAGCAGACGCGCCGCATGCTCGCCGACCCCCGCTCGCAGTCCCTGGTGACCAACTTCGCTTCGCAGTGGTTGCACCTACGCAACCTCGACTCGATCACCCCGGACGGGCGGCTGTTCCCCGACTTCGACGACAACCTGCGCCAAGCCATGCGCCGCGAGACCGAACTACTCTTCGAAGAGATGGTGCGCGACAACCGTAGCGTCCTCGACCTGCTGAAGCCGGACCACACGTTTTTGAACGAGCGGCTCGCCAAGCACTACGGCATCCCCCACGTGTACGGCCCGCGTTTCCGCCGCGTGGCGATCGAACCCGGGAGCCAACGCGGCGGGCTGCTGCGGCACGGCAGCGTCTTGACGGTGACCTCATACGCCACCCGCACGTCCCCGGTGATCCGCGGTAAATGGGTGCTCGAGAATCTGCTCGGCACGCCGCCCCCGCCCGCGCCCCCGAACATCCCGGCGCTCGACGATAACACAGTTTCCGCGGCACTCCCCGTGCGCGAGCGCCTGGCCGAGCACCGCGCCAATGCCGCGTGCGCGAGTTGTCACAACGCGATGGATCCGGTCGGCTTCTCGCTGGAAAACTTCGACGCCGTCGGCCGCTGGCGCACGACCGAGGAGGGTCGGCCGGTGGACGCGTCGGGCGGGCTCCCCGACGGGAGCAAGTTCGACGGCGCGGCCGGGCTGGAAGCCGCCTTGCTCAAGCGGCCGGAGATCTTCGTCGGCACGCTCACCGAGAAACTGTTCACGTTCGCCCTCGGCCGCGGCATCGAAACCTATGACGGCCCCGCCGTCCGCAAAGTCGTGAGTTCGGCGAAGGCCGCGGACTACCGCTTCTCCGCTCTGATCGAAGCCATCGTCACCAGCACCCCGTTTCAGATGAGGAACAGTCCATGATCATCCTGAAGAAGGCACTGCCGCGCCGGACCTTCCTCCGCGGTGTCGGGGCCACACTCGCGCTGCCGCTCTTGGACGCGATGGTGCCCGCGATGACGCCCCAGAAGTCGACTCCGGCCGATCCGGTGAAGCGGCTGGGCTTCGTGTTCATCCCGATGGGGTGCGACATCTCTCGCTGGACGCCCGCCGGCAAGGACACGCTCGGTGAACTCTCGCCGATCCTCGGCCCGCTCCAAGCGGTGAAGGACCACATCACGGTGGTGACGAACACGGAGTTGCAAAACGCCTACCCCGCGACGCACTCGTCGTCGAACGCGGCGTTCCTCAGCTGCGCCGTTTCCAAACACACCGAGAGTACCGACTACCGCCTCGGCACGACGGTCGATCAGATCGCCGCCAAGCAACTCGGGCGGGAGACGCAACTGCCGTCGCTGGAACTGGCGATGGACATGCTCCAGACCGTCGGCCAGTGCGATAACGGGTACGCCTGCGTCTACCAGAACAACTTGTCGTGGTCGTCCCCGACGACCCCGCTGCCGGCCGAGGCGCACCCGCGTCTGGTGTTCGAGAGTCTGTTCGGCGAGGGGGGGAGTAAGGCCGATCGCGAGGCCGCACTCCGCCGCCGCACGAGCCTGTTGGACTTCGTGAAGGACGACATCGACCGCCTCGGCCACACGCTCGGGCCGGCGGACCGAGCCAAGCTCGACGAGTATTTGGAATCCGTGCGGGACGTGGAGCGGCGCATCCAGAAAGCGGCGAAGAGCGTGAAGGAGAACGCGCTGCCGGACCTCGACCGCCCCGTCGGCGTGCCCGCGTCGTACGCCGATCACGCGCGGCTGATGTTCGACCTGCAAGTGCTGGCTTGGCAGGGCGACGTCACCCGCGTCATCACCTTCCAACTCGCGCGCGAGACGAGCAACCGCACCTACCCCGAGGTGGGCGTGCCCGACCCGCACCACCTCTTGTCGCACCACGGCAACGATGCGGCGAAGGTCGCCAAGATGGCGAAGATCAACGGGTTCCACGTTTCGCTATTCGCCGAGTTCATCGCCAAACTCAAGGCGACCCAGGATGGCAGCGGCACACTCCTCGACCATTCGGTGATTCTCTACGGCAGCGGCATGGGCAACCCGAACGTCCACGACCACACCAACCTGCCGATCCTCGTCGCGGGCGGCGCGGCCTGCGGCCTGAAGGGCGGACGGCACATCCGCTTCGACAAAGCGACGCCGCTCGCCAACCTGCACCTGACGCTGCTCGACAAGGTCGGCGTCCGTCTCGACAAGTTCGCCGACAGCAGCGGTAAATTGGACGGATTGTTCAGCCTCTGAATCGGAGCGAGCGATGATCTTCGATTTCAGATTCACCCGCGCAGGCTCGGCAATCGTGTTCTGCGCGCTGGGCACGTCCGCGAATGCGGCCGATGCTCCACTCGTCGACGCGGCCGAAAAGGGTGACTGGGCCCGCGTCCGGACGCTCCTCCAAAACCGCGCCGATGCCAA
>JAYTBD010000310.1:0-4724 GCA_043737155.1 Fimbriiglobus sp.
TCGAGCGTGCGGTAGCGGGGATGGAGCGGGGTGTCCATGCGGCGGCTCGCGGGAATCGTTTCGACCCCACGAACCGTAGAACAGGAACGGCGCTCCGACTTCAATTCCACTTCGCCACTTGGCGACGGGCCTCCGCCAGAAAATCCTTCACCACGTCGGCGTCGGCGGCATCCGGGACGGCCTTCAAATACTCCGTCAGCGGGTCGATGGCCCGGCCCGGTTCATTCGCGTGGACCAGCGTCACGCCCAGATCGCGGCGCTGGCTCGCATCGCGGGGGTTGAGCGGCACGAGCCACTCGATCACCTGCGCCGCCTTCGCGAACTGGGCATTCTGCAAATAAACGGCTTTCAAATTGTTCAGCATCCGCGTGGCGATGATGCCGGGCGGGGTGGCGCGCAAGTTGGTGGGGCTGGCCACGAACGGCTGGCCGACGACGGTGGCGACGAGTTCGCTGCAGCCGTCCGGGGTCAGCAAAGCCCCGCCGTGGTAGGGGTCGAACAGAACTTCCGCGTCGCGATCGATCACCTTGGCGATGAAATGCCCCGGCAAGCCGACGCCGCGGACGGTCAATCCGCAGCGTTCGCCCACGGCAATGGCCAACACCGACAGCGAAATGGGGATGCCGAGGCGGCGGTCGATCACATCGTGCAGGAAACTATTGCGGGCATCGTAGTAGTGATCGGTGTTCCCCGCGAAGCCGAGTTCCTCGAAGAGAAAATGGCCGAGTTCGAGAGTTTTGGCTTCGAGCGAGGTCGCGGCTTCCACCCGGGGGGCGAGCACTTCGGCGAAATCGTCGAGTTTCGAGAGGTACACGGGCAGATCGAGGTCCGAATCGTCGACGCCGAGGGCGAAATACAGGTTCAATTCCGCGAGATCGACGGCGGCACCCGGGTCGATGCCGAGTTCCGCGAGTGTGGCGGCGAGGTTCATTCCGGCATGGTATCAGCCCGACTGCGGAGCGAATCGGGAAAAAATTTCCCGCACTCGCCAAGAATCGTAAATCCCGTGCCGGCTGATGCGAATAACTTCTCAATCCAACGGAATTCACTCCGGGATTGGCCCCCACCGAGGTATCCAGCCCATGAAGAAGCTTATCTTAGTCGCACTGGTCGTCGCGGGCGTCGTGTTCGCCGTCAAAGGGGCCAATGTGATCGGCTCCCTGAAGCGCGAGTACGAGAACGCCAAGAACGCCATCAAGGGCGACAAGACGGAAGAAGATCAAATCAAAGAACTCCGCAAGGAAGTCGACAAGCTCGACAAAGATGTCGATAAGGCCAAGGACAACCTCGCCAAGGAGATCGTTGAAGTCCGCGACCTGCAAAAGCACAGTTCCAAGCTCCGGGTCGAAGTGACCGCCGAAGAAAAGCGGGTCCTCGCGTTCGGCGAAGACCTCAAGACCACCGAAGGCCAAATCGCTTACGGCCGCGAGATGCTGAGCGTCCCGGAAGCCAAGGATCGCCTGAAGTCGGACGTCACTCTGCTCGTCCGCAAGAAGAACACCCTCGGCACCATGGAAAAGACGCTGACCCACCGCGAGCGCTCGAAGGACATCCTCGAGAAGCAACTCGCCGAACTCGCCAACCAGAAGCAATCGCTCAAGAGCGAAATCGACGCCATCGAAGTCGAGTACCAGAACATCAAGCTCCAGCAGATGGAAAACAAGTACCAGAAGGACGACAGCCGCTTGAGCAGCATCAAGCAGAGCATCGAGAAGATGCGGAAGGATCTGGACGTCAAGAAGGAGCGGATCAAGCTGGACCCGGTCGGCCAACCCGCCCCCGCCTCGACGGAATCGGTCGACGACCTCCTCAAGCCGCTGAGCGCCAAGGCCGACAAAGCCGGCGAGTAATGCGGACGGATTGCAACGAACGACCCACCCGTGACCCGGGTGGGTTTTTTGTTCTCCGGCGAGCCGGTTCGCGTGAGCGGCCGGAGTTTTACAATTCGAACTCCGGGCGCTTACGCAACCCGGCTCGCCACTCAAATCCGTAAATCAACACCATGATCCTGTCCTACTTCTTGGCCGCATGGCAAGCCCGCGAGGCGCTCCGCAACGGCCAGCCGGACGTGGCCCGCCGGATTCTCGATCCGTTCGCCCAAGCGGGGCACGGCAAAGCGCTGCGTTTGAACGTCGACGTGGCCCGGGCCTATTGCGTCCGCGCCGAAGTGGCCCGGTGCAACGACAATCCCGAAGCCGCGTGGAAGGATCTCCTCGCCGCCGAGGCGCTGCAAACAGGTTTGGTCGAACTCGTCGAGTTCCGCAAGCTGCTCACGCAGCGTGGGTTGGTCGCCTGCCGGGAGTACTTGCGGGCGGGGAAACCGTCGCGGGTCGTCGAAGCGCTCGTGCGCATGAAGCAGCGCACCGCGTTCCACCCCGAGTTCGACGTCCTCGACGAATCCGCCCGCGAGTGGCTCCTCGCCCTCGAAATGGCCGACCGCGGCGACTTCCTCGCCGCGCAAGGCACATTGGCGAAAGCGCGGGATCGACTCGCCCCGGAGCTTCACCCCGCCTTCGACGCGCCGATCGCCGACTTCGCCAACCGGGCCGAACAGTACCGAGCCGCCGTCGAGCAGCTTTACAACGCGGCCGAGGCGAAGCAGTGGCGCTCGATCCACCGGTGGGCCGAGGCCGTCTCGGCGGTGGCGCCGAATCACCGCGATGCCCGCAATTTGAAAGCGAAGGCGTGGGAGGCACTTCATCCCGAAGCGATCGCACCGAAGGTGAACTCCGAATCGGGGGACAGTGTCGTCGTCGCTTGGCCCGGCCTCTCGGTCGAGACCGTGACGAAGATGGCCTACCCCGTATCCCACCCCCTCTCCGCTTCGGAAAGGGGGACGGGGGGTGAAGTCTCTTCGGGGAGCAGTGCCGGACTCCCGAAGCGCTTCGTCCTCTGGATCGACGGCGTCGGCGGGTACCTCGTCTGCCTCGCCCCGCGCGTCACCTTCGGCCAAGCCACCGTCCTCGGCCCCGTCGATGTGCCGCTGTTCGCCGATGTCTCCCGGTTGCACGCCGAGCTATCCCGCGACGGCGAAGGCTACGTTCTGGAATCGGCCCGCGATGTGATGGTGAACGGCAGCAATTCGAAGCGGACGATCCTGCGCACCGGCGACCGCGTGACCCTCGGCGCCACTTGCCAATTCGTCTTCCACCAGCCGGTGCCGATCAGCCCCTCGGCGCGCTTGGAACTGGTCAGCGGCCACCGTTTGCCCGTCGCCGTGGACGGCATTCTGCTGATGGCTGAGAATCTAATTTTAGGACCCGGCCCGCAAGCCCATGTGCTATTGCCCGAGGAGGCCGGCACCATCGTCTTCTACCGCTCGCAGGACGGCATCGGCGTCCGATGCCCCGGCGAGTTCCACATCGACAACCGCCCCCACCGCGACCGCGCCACGCTGCCGGTGCCGTGCCATGTGGCGGGCGAGCACCTCAGCTTCGCGCTGGAAGCGTACGGACCACGGGCGTGAGATTTCACCGCTTTACCGACCATACCTTGAGCAATCCATCCGAAGCGGCGGTCGCCATCGTGGCACCGTCCGGGGCGAAGGCCACCGCGAGGCCGACGGCGCGCATTCCTTCGTACTGCTTCAGCAGCTTCCCGTTGGTCGCGTCCCACAAGCGCAGCGATTTGTCTTCTTGAACGGTGGCCAGCTTCGATCCGTCCGGGGCGAGGGCGAGCGCTTGCGACAACCCCGCACCTTCGAACTTCACCGGTCGCGCCGTGCCGGAGGGGAGATCCCACGCTTGGACGCCGGGGCCGCCCGTGCAGGCGAAGAGTCCGGAATCGTCGAACGCGAGCGTGTGGACGTGGCGCTTGCCCGCGTTCAACGTCTGCAACTTGGCGCCGGCTTTCGACCAAATGAGGATGGTGCCGTCCTCGCCGCCGGAAGCGATTCGACCGTCTTTGGCGAAGGCCAACGCGTGGACGTGCTTGGTGTGCCCGACCAGCGTCCGCAGGGGTTTCTTCTCCGGCACGTTGAACAGGTGGACGCGTTTATCGACCCCTCCCACGGCGAGGGTGGCGCCGTCCGCGCCGAACGCCATGCATTCGATCCCACTGCCCGACGCGTCCCAAGTCCCTATCGATTGGCCGGTGGTCCAATCCCAGAAGCGGACAATGTGATTGTCCCCGGCGGTCGCCAACAGCGAACCGGTCGGCGCGAAGGCGAGCGCCCGCACTTTGCCGGTATGCCCGTCCAGCGTCTGCTTACCCCGGTAGGTTTTCGCATCCCAAAGTCGGATGCCGGAGTCGTCGCCGGCGCTGGCGATGACGCTGCCGTCGGGTGAATAGGCCAGCGTCCGCACCGCCCCCGTGTGCCCGCGGAGCGTGGCGATCTCGTCCGTCCGGCTCAGCCAAAGCATCCCGGCGACGCCGAGGGCGAGTGCGACGATGATCGCCACAGCGATGGCGATCCGTCTTGCAATCCGCATTCCGAACTCCGAGTTCCGCACTTGTTCAATAATCGTCGAGCACTTCACCGCCGGCGCGGGTGCCGAGGGCGGCCCAAGTGATCGGGTTGATCGAGGTGCGGACGAAGCGGACCGAGCCGTCGCCGAAGAGGGCGTTGACGCCGCCGGTGTGCTGACTGCTCGCGTCTTCGACGTGGCCGAAAAGGTTACTCGGTGTGCGGCCTTCGTCGACTTCGCCCGTCTGGAACAAGCAGAGCGTCGGCGGGCCTTCTTCTTCATAACCGGCTATCAGCGGCGGGTTGATCGAACCGGTCG
>JAYTBD010000311.1:0-1845 GCA_043737155.1 Fimbriiglobus sp.
TTGGCGCTGCTCGCCGGCGCGGAAGCGCGTTGGCCCGCCATCGAACAGCACGCCGGCGGCGACGGCAGCTACCGCTTGGCACGGGGTCGTCCGCAAGCCGTGTGGCCCACCGCACTCGTGCTGTTCGCGAAAGCCCAGCTGAACCGCCCCGCCGCGGAACTGAAGCCGATCATCGACAAACTGTTGACCATCGAAGGGAAAGTCGTCCGGCTCGCCACGTCGGACGCCGGGGATATCGATGCGGGATTGCTAGGGTGGCCCTGGGCGTCGGATACCTTCTCGTGGGTCGAGCCGACGGCGTGGGCTTGCCTCGCCCTCCGCGCCGCGGGGATGGGCGACCACCCGCGCGTGCAGGAGGGACTGAGGTTGTTGTTGGATCGCGCCTTCGACCACGGCGGGGCCAACTACGGCAGTCGCACAATCCTCGGCAAGCAAACCGAAGCGATCCCCGGCCCGACCGCAATTCTTCTGTTGGCGTTGCAAGGGGTGAAGGATCAACCGCGCATCGACGCGGCCAAGGGATATCTGCGATTCACCGCGGGCCAAACGACCGATGTGGAGAATTTGGCGTGGATCAAACTCGCGCTGAGCTGCCACGCCGATGACTCGGCGACCCGGGATGCTCTGCCGATCATCGACGGGCAATTGCGCGAAGCGTTGGAGCAAGAAACCACGCAGACCGATGGCCTCGGTGCCGGACCGATGCGATTGGCGCTCGCATCGCTCGCGCTGAACACCCCGACGCGCAATCCCTTCCAACTCACCGATACACCGAAGGTCGCCACCCACGCCGTCGTCGGCAGCACCCGGGCGAGCGCGAAGGACGAAGCCTCCCCCGCGGCGAGCGATGCCACAGGTTTCTTCGGCAAGCTCCGCTCCAAGATGCGCGGCTTCGTCATCAACGGCACCGCGGCGATGCGACCGCTGCCGCCGCTGTCGGCCGTCCACATCGCCGAGGCCGAGACTTACGAATCCCCCATCGCGGACATCTTGCAGAAGCAGTTCGAATACTTTCGCCAACACGTCCCCGTCGCCGGTATGAAGATCGTGCTGAAGCCGAACCTCGTCGAGTTCAGCCGGGGTAAGGTCATCAACACCGACCCTCGCTTTGTCGATGGCGTCATCGAGTTCTTCAAACGCGAAGGAGCTTCCGAGATCATCGTCGCGGAGGGGCCGGGGCATTGGCGGAACGTGCAGTACCTCGTCAACGCCAGCGGGCTCGGGGATGTGCTCCGCAAGCACGGCGTCCGCTTCGTGGACATCAACCACGACGAACCGGTGAAGACGCTCAATCTCGGCCGCACGACGGGGCTGGAGTACCTGTATTTGTCGCGGACGGTCTTGGATGCGGATGTGTTCGTGTCGCTGCCAAAGTTGAAGACGCACCACTGGGCCGGTGCGACGCTGAGTTTGAAGAATCTTTTCGGTTCGCTCCCCGGCCTCTGCTACGGCTGGCCCAAGAACGAACTCCATTGGCGCGGCATCCCCAACAGCATCGTCGATATCGCGCTGACGCACATGCCGCACTTGGCCATCGTCGATGGGATCGTCGGGATGGAAGGGGATGGCCCGCTCGCCGGAACTGCGAAGCCGGTGGGCGCGGTCGTAATGGGCATCGACTTGCTGGCGGTGGATGCGACCTGCTGCCGGCTGATGAAGCTTCCACCCGAGCGCTTGCCGACGCTGCGTTTGGCGGAGCAGAAACGTGTGGGTCATTTGAAAGCCGAGGCGATCCCGCAACTCGGCGCGAGCATCGAGAGTTTGGCGCAGGAATTCGAGCTGCCACCGGAGATCGAGAAGCAGATGATCGCGGTCGGGAAGTGAATCGGAGATTGTGGCACGTAG
>JAYTBD010000312.1:0-1844 GCA_043737155.1 Fimbriiglobus sp.
CCTTCACCTTGTCGCGCAGCAGCGCGAGTTCATCGGCTTCCGGTTCCTTGCCGATTCGCTTCAGCGCTTGCACCTGAATGTCGAGAAGCGTACTCGCGGCTTGGTCGCCGCCCATCACGGCGTAGCGGGCGGTCGGCCAAGCGAAAAGGAAGCGCGGGTCGAAGGCCTTGCCGCAGAGGGCGTAGTTTCCCGCGCCGAAGCTGCCGCCGGTGATCAGCGTGATCTTCGGCACGACGCTGTTGCTGATCGCGTTGACGAGTTTCGCCCCGGCTTTGATGATGCCCGCTTGCTCCGAGTCTTTGCCGACCATGAAGCCGTTGACGTTCTGCAAGAACAGGATGGGGATGCGCGTCTGGTTGCAGTCCATGACGAAGCGCGCGGCCTTCTCTGCGGAATCGACGTAGAGCACCCCGCCGATTTGGAGCGCCCCCTCGGCCGTCTTCACGCGTTTCCGCTGGTTCATCACAATGCCGACGGCTTTGCCGCCGAGGCGACCCGTGCCGCAGACGAGCGTCTGCCCGTACTCCGCCTTGTACTCGTCGAAGGGGGCGTCGTCGAGAATGAGTTTGAGGAGATCGCGGGCGTCGTATTCGGCGGTGCCGGTGAAGGGAGAGAATTCCCCGGCGAGCCGGGGGTGTAAGCCCCCGGAGTCTACCCGGTCCGCCGGCAGCACCCCGATCAATCTCCGCAATCGCTCCAAGCACGCATCGTCATCCGCTTCGCGGTAGTCGATGGTGCCGCTGATCGCGGCGTGCATCTTGGCGCCGCCGAGTTCCTCGGATTCCACCACTTGGCCGATGGCCGCCTTCACCAGCGCCGGCCCCGCGAGGTAGAGGCCGCTCCCTTCGGTCATCAGCAATTTGTCGCAGAGCACCGGGAGGTAGCCACCGCCGGCGACGCAGTTGCCCATGATGGCCGCGAACTGCGGGATGCCCGATGCGCTGATCACGGCGTTGTTGCGGAAGATGCGGCCGAAGTCATCCTCATCGGGGAAAACCTCATCTTGGAGGGGCAAAAACACCCCCGCGGAATCGACGAGGTACACCAGTGGCAAGCGGTTGTCAGTGGCGATGCGCTGGGCGCGGAGGACTTTCTTGGCGGTCATCGGGAAGAACGCCCCGGCTTTCACGGTCGCGTCGTTGGCGATCACCATTACCCGCCGCTTGTCAACGGTGCCGATGCCGGTGACGACCCCGGCGCTCGGCGCCCCGCCCCAGTCGGAGTACATCTGCCACGCGGCCCACAGGCCGAGCTCGAAGAACGGAGCATCGGCGTCGCAGAGCTTGGCGATGCGTTCGCGGGCCGTGAGCCGGCCCTTGGCATGCTGCCGCTCGATGGCATTTGAGCCGCCACCTTGACGGATGATCGCTTCTTGGTCTCGCATACAAGAAAGATTAACCACAGAGGCACAGAGGGCACAGAGAAGAAATGAAATGCAACTGCGAAGAAAGTAATCGGCCCGACCAATCCGCAATTCGCAATCACCAATCCGCAATTCCCTCAATCCCCCGACCACTCGCGGCGTTGGCGACTCGAGGGGATCTTCAGCGCTTCGCGATACTTCGTCACAGTGCGGCGGGCGATCTTCAGCCCCGCGTCGGTGAACTTGTGCATGATGTCCTCGTCCGAGAGCGGGGCCTTCTTATCCTCGGCCGCGATGATCTCGAGCAACTTCTGGCGGATCGTTTCCCAAGCGACATCCTCGCCCGTCTCTTGGTTCTTGGTGCCGCCGCCGAAGAAGCGCCGCAGCGGGAATAGCCCGCGCGGCGTCTGCACCCATTTGTCGTCGACGGCCCGGCTCACGGTCGTGACGTGGACGCCGACCAATTCCGCGATCTGTTCCA
>JAYTBD010000313.1:0-1842 GCA_043737155.1 Fimbriiglobus sp.
GTGCCGAGGAGTTCGATCCGCATCCGGGTGATTTCGTCGATGAGCGACGGGTTGTTGAGGAACCACCAGCAGCCGAAGGGCATGAGGTTGCCGAACTTCCGGGCCGCAACGGCGAGTTCGTGCTGGTTCTCGCGGGCCAGCATCGTGACGAAGAAGCGGTTGTTCGGGAACCGCTGCCACAGCGATGTCACCGCTTCGACGCCGGCCAGTCCGCCCGTGTCCGCGGCGTCGCGCAGCTCCGGGTTCACGCCGCGCCGGCTGCCAATCATCATGGCGAAGGGGATGTTCCGCTCCTCGCAGACGGGCAGCACCGCTTTCTCCAGCATCGCCGAGGCGCGGAACTCCGGAGGCAGGCTGACGGCGCAGTAGATCGCCTTCACGCGGTCGCACCACTCGTGCAGGAACCGCTTCACTTCGGCGATGGTCGTCTCGGTCAATTTCGGTTCGACGGCGTAGCCCCAATCCGCGAGCATCTTGCCGGCGGTGGTCGGCCAATTCAAGATCAGCGGGTCGAAGCGCAGCACACCCTTGAAGCGCGGATCGGGGGCGATGCCGGCGAGCCAACGGTCGCGCTCGTTGTCGTCGAACACGGCGTTCGTCATCGTGATCGATTCGACGTTGGCGAGTTCCATGACGCGGTCGATGTACTCGTTGGGATCCTGTTCGCGGAACCACTGACGGTGGCTTGTCAGCGACTTTACCCCGGGATCGAGGCCGAGTTTCGACAGCGTCGTGATCACGCCCCGGCACGCTTCCGACAGCGGTGTCCGCTCGACGAACAAGTGCCGCCAAATGTGGTCGGCTCGCTCGGATTTGGTCATTGCCCAGAATTGTGCGTACGGCAATTTCGTCGCCGGTACCGCTCGGAAGACTTCGGCGACGAGGTAATGATAAGTCACCAAGTCATCGAGGCCCCAAAGCATCAAGCCGTCCGGCCCGGCGCTGCCGAAATTCGGCGGGTAGAGGTGCGTGTGCATATCCACGATCGGTTGCGCCGCGAGGATCCGCTCCATGAGTCCGGGCAGTTCGGCCGCAGTCAGCATGTTCACTCCTCCAAGCCGGCGGCGAAATCGGCGGGGTCGTCGTCCGCGGGCGGAGCCGTTTCCGCGGTCGGTTCCTCCAATTTCGCGATGGCCTGCGCCTTGCGGATCGTTTCTTCGGTACTCGTCGGATCGACCTGTTCGCACGTCTTCGTCAGCGCGTCGGCGATCGCTTTCATGTCCGCCTGCCACCGCTGCGGCTCGACGCCCGCCGGGGTGAGTTGGCCGAACTCTTCGGTCATCAGAATGAGCCGGAGGCAGTGCCGGAAGATCAGTCCCTCCTGCTTGGCCAGGTCTTTGTGCGTGACGAACGTGTTGAAGTTCCCGCCCAGTTGCAGCAATTCCCCCGCGGCCCAAACGGGCGTCGTCGTCAGGTCGAGCACCTCAGGGTGCGTCGCATCGAAGAGCATCCGCACCTTATCGGCGAGCAGCGGCGGCCGCTCGTCCCACGGCACGAAATCATCCGCGTCCTCCTCGCCTTCGAGCTTCGGCACGACGGCTTGGATCAATCCTTTTTGAATCAGCAACGGGTCGATGCGCTCGGTCTGCAATGGCCCCGGAGTCAGGCTGAACGGTACGCGCACGAACTTCAACAGCGGCCGGGGGAGTTCGAGCACGCTCTCGAGAATCTGCATGCGCTCGTCGGGGTTGGCGAGGCCGAGGTGCTCCATGAGGAACGCCCCGTACAGCGGATGCACTGCGCGGAAGGCGAGTAGTTTCTCGAGTTCCGGCGTCGGGTTCGCCAGCGTCGGTGTGTACACGGGTGCCGGATTCTCCGCGGAGAAGATCACCGGCGGCGCTT
>JAYTBD010000314.1:0-4710 GCA_043737155.1 Fimbriiglobus sp.
GAGACTGTCATACCGGAACCGGATATCGACCGGGTCCAGACTTTCGCGGAGCGAAAGGCGACACTGCTCCGCATGGCATTACTTCTCTGACCGTCAGTAGCCAGAAAGACGGATCGCCACCGCAACCGAAAGGCGCACCCGCGCGGTCAACTCCGATAGACACATCCCGTCTCCGCCCGCACAATACCCACTCGCTCGCCGAACACCCGGAGCCAACACCCGATGGCGGTCAATCTGCCCCCGCATTACCACGATGCCGATGCCCGGTACAAGAAGGCCAAAACGGCGGAGGAGAAACTCGTCGCCCTGCGCGAGATGTGGGTGCTGCTGCCCAAGCACAAGGCGAGCGAGAAGGTCCAAGTGATTCTCAAGTGCAAGATCAGCGAGTTGAGCGACCAGATCGAGCAAGAGAAGTCGGGGCCGAAGAAAGCGGCGCCGGGGTCGTTCAAGTTCCAGAAGCAGGGGGCCGGGCAGGTGGTGTTCCTCGGGCCCCCGAACGCGGGCAAATCGACCCTGCTATCGAAGCTGACCAAGGCGGCACCGGCCATCGCCCCGTACCCGTTCACGACGCGCGAGCCGATCCCCGGCATGATGGATTACGAAGATGTCCGCGTCCAATTGATCGACCTGCCGCCGATCACCGCCGACGCGTACGACCCGTTCGTCACCGACCTCACGCGCTCGGCGGATGCGGCGGTATTATTTCTCGACCTCGCCGACGACGACGGCCCGGCCGCGACGCAAGCGACCCTCGACCGATTGAAGGCCGCCCGGCGGGTGCTGGTGCCGGAACTCCCGGAGGACGACGACCCGACTATCTACTACCTGCGGACGATCTTGGTCGCCACAAAGCGCGATGACGAAGCCGCCGACATCCGCTTGGAGATGGCCCAAGAGTGGATCGCCGGGAGCAAGTTTTCGCTGCACATCATCGCGGCGGAGACGGGCGAAGGACTGGCCGAGCTGCGCAAAGCGATCTTCGATGCGCTGAAGGTCCAGCGCATCTACACGAAGCAGCCGGGCAAGCCGGCGGACATGGCCGCGCCGTTCACCTGCCCCGTCGGCAGCAGCATCTCCGAGTTCGCCGGGTACGTCCACAACGACTTCGAGGAGACGCTGAAGTCGGCCCGCGTTTGGGGCTCGGCGGCATTCGATGGGCAAACCGTCGGGCGAGATCATATCTTGCACGAAAAGGACGTCGTCGAATTGCACGTGTAACGATCGCCCACCCATGACCCAGAAATTCGCCGCCCTCGACCGACCGCCGTCGACCACGCCGTACCTCGTGCGCCACGGGGCTATGCGCTACGTCGGCGAATACACCACGTACTCGCAGGCCGGCTTCGCCCGCCAAGAAATCGTGATCCTCAAAACGGAGCGCGGCCAAGAGGTCGGCACGGTACTCTGCCCGTCCACCCCGCAAACGATCGCGGCGGTCCCCGACCCAACGCGCGGCCAAATCCTCCGCAGCGCCACCGAGACCGACCGCCAGCAGATGGCGCACATCGCGGAAGCCCAGAAGCGCGAGTACGACATCGCCACCCGGCTCATCCGCGAACACCGTCTCGCCATGCAGATCGCCGATGTCGAACACCTCTTCGGCGGCGAGCGCATCATCTTTTATTTCCTCTCCGAAGTCCGCATCGACTTCCGCGAACTCGTCAAAAGCATGGCCCGCGAGTTCCACGCCCGCATCGAACTCCGGCAGATCGGCGTGCGCGACGAAGCCAAGCTGCTCGCCGACTTCGGCGATTGCGGCCAACCCGTCTGCTGCAATTCGTTCATGATCGTGATGCCGCCGGTGTCGATGCGGATGGCGAAATTGCAGAAATCGACGCTCGATCCCAATAAGATCTCCGGTCGGTGCGGCCGGCTGAAATGCTGCCTCCGCTTCGAGCAGGACGTCTACGAAGCGCACCAGTCGGAGTTGCCCCCGGTCGGGTCGCGGGTTCTGACGAAGAACGGTCAGGGCAAAGTGCTCGCCCAAGAGTTGCTCGCCCGCCGATTGCTCGTGGAGTTCGAGGACGGTCGGTGCCAGCCGGTCTTGGCCGACGATGTGCTGACGAAGTTGCCCTAGTGGTCCGTTGCGGCTGCACTGTAGCCCTCTCGCTCCGCGAGAGGACGGCGGGTCGAGTCTGCGAGACCCGCCGCAGGCCGGGGAACAGTTGGAGCCGGGATCGCGGATCGTTTCCGACGTCGGATCTCGAAGACTCGATCCGCCGTCCTCTCGCGGAGCGAGAGGGCTACAGTGCAGCTGCAATGAATCACTAGCGTCCGGTTCCGGAGTGTTCAAGGTGGAACAAAAGCTGTACGACCTCATCCGGGACGACGCCCGCTATCCGTACGAAGCGTACGAATTCCTGTGCGAAGCGGTCTCGTTCACGCAGGATCTGCTGGAGCGCACGCCGCGGGAAGAGGACGATCCGAACACCGACTACCACGTCAGCGGGGCGGAATTGATCCGCGGCGCTTGCGAGCTGGCCGTAATCGAATTCGGCATGATGGCCCCGGTCGTCTTCCGACAGTGGAATATTCACAAGACCGACGACATGGGCAACATCGTTTTCAACTTGATCCGCGGCGAACGGCTCAGCAAGTCGGACCGCGACGAACCCGACGACTTCCACGAACTTTTCGACATCGAACAAACCCTGCGCGACGGCTTCGAGTTGACGACCGTCCCCCGCAAACCGGCCAAGGGGAAATCATGACCGGTGCGCGGATCCGATTGATCGTCGCGGCCGCGGCGCTCGCGGGGTGGATGGTTTGGCTGGCGCTGGCCGTGCTCGACAAAGGCAACGCCGACCCGATCTCGCGCGCCCAACTGACCGAAGCGAACGTTCTCGTCGCCGCGGAAGTCGTCGCCGGGCCGGATGGCAAACCGAGCGGCAAGGTGAAGATCGCCCAACGCATCGGCGACACGGGTCCGCCCGAAGGCGCGGAGATCGAAGTGTCAAATCTGTCCCAAGCCGTCGTGCCGGACAAAGGCTTCCCCGGCCCCGGTATCTATTTGCTGCCGCTCGTGACGCGGGACAACCTCATCTACAGCATCGCCGGTTTGCCCCGTTCCCCCGGCTACGAAGCCGTCGCCAATCCGCCGCACCCGAGCATCTATCCGTGGAGCGACGCGACGCGGGCCCAGTTGCGGAGTTTGGGGTACGGGCTGTAAAATGGGTATTCCAAAGGGGGGCACAGTATGTCGGCGGTCTTGACCAAACCCATCACGGCGGAAGAGTTCGCCCGGATGCCGGAGCCATTCGATGGGGCACTGCTCGAACTCGTGCGAGGGGAGGTGGTCGAAGTGTCGCGTCCCAAACCCCGCCACGGGCACATTTGCTCGAAGATCGATCGCCGACTGGGAACCTTCGTCGAAGCGAACAAACTCGGCTGGGTCCTCAGCAACGATACGGGCGTGATCGTGGAGCGGGATCCGGACACGGTCCGCGGACCCGATCTCTGCTTCTACAGCCTTGAACGCATGCCGTTCTTGCCCGAAACCTACTCCGAATTCGCGCCCGAGCTCGCGGTGGAAGTGCTTTGTCCGGACGACCGGCGCTCCGATGTCCTGGAGAAGATCCGCGAGTTTCTCGCCGCGGGAGTGAACGTAAGCTGGGTTGTCAATCCGGATGATCGGACCGTCACGGTCTACACCGGCAACATGCGCGGCGTCGAATACGGCCCGGCCGATACCATCGATGGCGGCGAGGTGATCCCCGGATTCAGCGTCCGCGTTTCCGAATTCTTCAACTGAGCCGCTCCCCGGAGATACCCCGATGTCCCACCGACTTCACCTGCTGTCGGCCATCGCCGCCGCCGCATGGCTCACCCCGGCCGCGCGAGCCGAAGGCGGGCCCGCCGGCAATTGGAAGTACCGCTTCTCCGAAGGCGAGACCTCCGTCACGATGTTGTTCCTGTTCTCCGAATCGGACAAGAAATGGGTCGGCGACTACATCGGCGCCTCGCAGCCGATCCGCGTCGAGCCGAAGATCACCTCCTTGGTCGTGACCGGCGATACCGTCACATTCACCCTCGAAATCCAAGGGCGCGAGTTCCTCAACTTCGACGGCACGTTGGCGAAGGACGGCAAGAAACTCGTCGGGTCGGTGAGCCAAGGGGGCGGGCCGCTCAAACTCGTCGAGATGTACCCGTCGAAATTGAAGAAGCTCACGGACACATTCGAATTGGCCCGCGAAGACTTCGCCCAGCAAGAAGGCGGCGGCGCGCTGTTCGAGGCCGGGTTCACGCTCGCGGGTCAAGCCGCCGAGAAAAAGTTGAAGGTCGAAGAAGCGCGCGGCATCGCCGACAAACTGGCCAAAGCCGCGGCGGTGTACGGCCCGCGCTGGGAACGCACCGTCGCGCTGCGGCTCGCCGATACCTTCGCCGCGCAGGAAGGCTTCGCCGATGTCGCGCTCGCCCAAGCGCGCCGGGCCGAGCGGATGTTCGCCGAGACCGACCCGGCCCTGATGCAAATGGGCGTGTACGAGACGCTGGGCAAAGTGTTGGCGAAGTCGGGTAAGCCCGACGAGGTCAAGAAGTACGCGGCGATGCTGACGAAGCTCGAGACCCGCGACGCCGCCGAGTACGAGAAGGCGATGCTCAAGTTCGAAACGCCGGCGTTCGCGGGTCGCAAGGCCAAGAGCGATCGCGTCGCCTTGGTCGAAGTTTTCACCGGGGCCGAGTGCCCGCCCTGCGTCGCCGTCGATGTCGCCT
>JAYTBD010000315.1:0-4706 GCA_043737155.1 Fimbriiglobus sp.
GAGCGAGGTAATCGGCGGTGCCGAGGACGCTCTCGTCGAATTTCTTCGTGAGCATGTCGTCCTCGTCCGGGTGGAAAAACCGGGCGAGGCCCATGTCGAGGATTTTGACGACGCCGGTGCGGTCCACCAAGATGTTCGCCGGTATGATATCGCGGTGGACGAGCCCCAGTTCGTGGGCGTGGTGCAGGCCGACGACGGCGCCGAACATGTAGTGGCACGCGCGCAACACATCGACGGTGCCGAACTTCCGCACGAGATCGTGGAGGTTGATGCCGTCGACGTATTCCATCACGAGGAAGTGCAGATTCTCGTCTTGATCGATGTCGTAAGCGCGGACGAGGTTCGGGTGGTCGACCGCGGCCACGGCCCGGGCCTCGCGGTAGAAGCGGGACAGCGCCGCTTCGTCGGACGACTTCGCCGCGGGGAGCACCTTGACGGCGACCTTTCGCTTCATGAGCTTGTGTTCGCAGAGGAACACTTGGCCCATGCCGCCGACGCCCAAACGTTCCAAAACTTTGTATTTGCCGATGAAGAATCGCTTCCACTTGCCCTGCAGCAACTGCTCGGCTTGGAAGTAAGTCAAGATGCCGTCGCGGACCATCAAGCCGCCGAGCTTGCTCGGATCGGAGGGGGCGCCCCCTTCCCCCTCGGCGATCTTCTTGAGGTACGCGCGCAACTTCGGCTCTTCGATGACTCCGCTTTTGAGGATGACATCGGCCAGTTCGTCGTTCGATGCGGGTGCGGGCATCAGCGCGTTCTCCGGACGACCGACGGGGGCTTGGGAGCCGGGCGGATGGCGTCCGACGTAAATATAGGGCAAAGGTCGAACCGACGACGGGGAAAACCCCGCCGACTTTGGGAAGTGTTCGCGGGTCTCAACGGAGGATCGTGTACGCGGCGACGGCGAGGCACGCGAGGACCACGGCGAACGTCGCGGCGCCGAGCATCACCATGAGGGGCAACCGCGAGCGCGAGGGCGGTTCCGTCCGCGCGGCGGTGCGCATCGGCGTCGTCGCCACCGCGCGGCCCGTCGGCACATTGGCCACCGCCAGCTGCACTTTGGAATCGAGCAACCGCGAAGAGGAGCGCGCACCCGGGACGGACATCTTCGAAGTACTCCCGCGTTGGTTCATCCTCGGGGCGACGCCGTTGAGCACGGCCACGGCCGGGCATAGGTCGGGCATCTCCCGCTCGGGCGGACGCTCGATCGGCAGCTCCGTCCATTGGGCGAGCGCATCGGCGACTTCGTGCGGGGTCTGGTAGCGCTTGTCGGGATCTTTCCGCATCATCTTATGCAGCACGGCCAGCAATTCCGCCGGCACATCTTTGCGGAACTCGCGGACCGGTTTCGGCTCGAGCGTCTGATGGGCGAGCAGTTTCTGCGCGATCGATCCGTCCGGAAACGGCGACGAACCGGTGAGCAGAAAGTAGAGTGTGCCGCCGAGGCCGTAAATGTCGGCGCGGATATCGACGGTGTCGTTGATCGCCTGCTCCGGGGAGAGGTAATCCGCGGTGCCGAGGATGGTGTTGTCGTCGAAGCGTTGGGTCAAACCGTCGTGCCGGTGGTCGAAGAAGCGGGCGAGGCCCATGTCGAGGACTTTGACGGTGCCGTTGCGGTCCAGCAGCAAGTTCCCCGGCTTGATGTCCCGGTGGATCAACCCGAGGTCGGCCGCGTGCTGAAGGCCGTGGGCGGCCTGCGCCATGTAATGCGCCGCGCGGACCGGGTCGAACAGCTGATTCTGCAGCGAGTAGCGGGCCACGATTTCTTGGAGGCTGGTCCCGTCGACGTATTCCATGACGAAGAAGTGCAAGCCCTCGTACTTGTCGATATCGTAAGCACGGACGATGTTCGGATGGTCGAGCGCGGCCACCGCCCGCGCTTCGCGGTAGAACCGCTGCAACGCGGTCGGGTCGGACGCGATCTTGTCTACGGGCAACACCTTCACCGCGACCAAGCGGTGCATGAAGGCGTGTTCGCACAGGTAGACGGCGCCCATCCCGCCGACGCCGAGGAGTTCGAGCAACCGATATTTGTCCGCGAGGGTGAACCTTTTGTACCGGCCCTGCTTCACTTGTTTGACTTGGAACCGCGTGAGCAGCCCGGCCTGGACGAGCGCACTGGCCACGAGATCGATCCCGGGCTGCGCGGCGCGCATCAGTTGGATGGCGGAAGAGAGTTTCTCTTCCGGTACGAGTCCGCTTTTGCGAACCATTTCCAAGAAGTCTGCCGCTGTGGCCGGAGCTGGCATTGCCACCCTGACTTTGTGAGAAACCCGCGAGACCTGTAGCTCTAGTATTGCGAAGCCCCGCGCCGTCGTGCAAGAGTCTAGTGTGCGAATCGGACGAAATATTCGGAATTGACAAAGCGATTGCGCTTGCGATCCACCGCGGAAATCTCCGCCCGGTTCGGATTCGTCCACCGCTTGTCACACCCCCGCCTGGACGAACTGGACGAACTGGACGAATTCAGAACTCTCCGCGCGAGATCCGCATGGCCCACGCCCTCCCCACCGTCTCCGTCCGCGGCGCTTGCCCGCACGACTGCCCCGACACGTGCAGTTGGATCGTCACGGTGGATCCTGCGACCGGCCAGGCCACGCAACTCCGAGGTGACGCGTCCATTCCCTTTACCGACGGATTCCTCTGTCAAAAGGTTGCGAACTATTTGGACCGGGTTTATCACCCCGAACGCCTGACGACACCGCTGCGGCGAACGGGTCCGAAGGGGAGCGGGCAGTTCGAGCGGATCACTTGGTCCGAAGCTATCGCCACAATCGCGGACCGATTCAAAACCATTGCCGCTTCACCCGACGGTCCGCAGGCGATTCTCCCGTACAGCTATGCCGGCACGATGGGCAAACTCCAATACGCGAGCTTGGATCGGCGCTTCTTCCACCGACTCGGGGCATCGCTGCTCGACCGCACCATCTGCGCCACCGCAGGGGCCGTCGGCTGCGATATCACCCTCGGCACGCGGGCGATGATCGATCCGGCGGCGGTCGAGCGCAGTCGGTACATCGTGAATTGGGGGTCGAACACCAAGGTCACCAACAGCCACCTCTGGGCGATCATGCACCGCGCCCGGACGGCCGGGGCGAAGATCGTCACCATCGATCCGCACCGCAGTCGCACCGCGGAGAACTCCGATTGGTGGCTGCCCATCCGCCCCGGCACCGATGCGGCGTTGACATTGGGGGTCATGCACATTCTCTTCCGGGATGGATTGGAAGACCGGGCCTATCTGACCGACTACTGCCTCGGGGCGGACGAGTTGCGGCAGCGCGTCGAAACCGAATACAAGCCCGATCGTGTGTCGCACATCACCGGGTTGCCCGTCGCCGATATCGAACGCTTCGCCGGTGAATATGGCAGGTCGCAGGAACTCTTCGGCGGGCCGGCGTTCCTCCGCATCAACTACGGGATGCAGCGCCACGGCGGCGGGGCGATGGCGGTGCGCACCGTCTGCTGCCTCCCCGCGATCACCGGCGATTGGCGGCACACCGGCGGCGGGGCGATGCTGAGCACGAGCAAGCTCTACCCGTTCGACGATGCTTTCCTCACCCGGCCCGACCTGATTCCACCGGGGACGCGCACGATCAACATGACCAAGCTCGCGGACGCGCTCTCCGGCGATGTCGTGGGACCCCCCGTGCGGGCGTTGTACGTGTACAACTCGAACCCCGCGGCCGTCGCCCCGGATCAATCCCGCGTTATGGCGGGGTTTCGCCGCGAAGATTTATTCACCGTCGTCCACGACTTATTCATGACCGATACGGCGCGATTCGCCGACATCGTGCTGCCTGCCACATCGCAGTTCGAACACTTCGACATCCACAACAGTTACGGCCACCTCTACGTACAGGTGAATCACCCGGCCATCGCCCCGCTCGGTGAATCGAAGCCGAACACGGAGGTCTTCCGGCTGCTGGCGAAAGCGATGGGGTTTGAGGACGAGTTGTTCGCGATGACGGATCGGGAATTGGCGCGGCGGGCGTTCGAAGGAACGAGCCGTGGCAACTTTGCAAACGAAACTTTTGCCGGCATCGGCTTCGATTCCCTCATGGCCGACGGGCCGCAGCGCTTGAACCTTCCGGAGAATTGGGCGCCGTTCGCCGAAGGGAACTTCCCCACGCCGTCCGGCAAGTGCGAACTCTACTCCCCCGGCGAAGCCGCGGCCGGACGCGATCCCCTGCCCCACTACATTCCGCCGCACGAAGACCCGCAAACCAAGCGGGAACTGGCCGCGAAGTTCCCACTGCAGATGATCACGCCGCCGAGCCCGTCGTTCTTGAACTCGTCGTTCGTTAACGTGGATGTCCTGCGGAAGAAGGCCGGGGAACCGCGGATCGAGATCAATCCGCAGGATGCTTCACTCAGGTCGATCGCCCTCGGCGATGAAGTGCGAGTGTTCAACGACCGCGGCAGTTTCCGGGCGAAAGCGATCGTCGGCGATTCGGTCAAAGCGGGGGTCGTCGTCGCCTACGGCATTTGGTGGAACATGTACACCGACGGCAACGCCAACTGCAACGCGATTACGAGCACGGCCCTGACGGACCAAGGCGGCGGCGCGACGTTCTTCGACAATTTGGTCGAAGTCGTCAGAGCGTGACCGGTCTTCCGTGGCGGCAAGTTTCCCAACTTGCCGGATGTCAGATCGGAACGACCTGCGAGAAACGGAGACGTCGCATCTCGGACTCGTCGGCAAG
>JAYTBD010000316.1:0-1838 GCA_043737155.1 Fimbriiglobus sp.
TCGTCGCGGCCGACGATTCGATCATGCCGCAGACGCGCGAACACCTCGAAATCCTGAAGTTACTGCGATTGAAGCACGGCGTCATCGCGCTGACCAAAGCCGATCTCGTCGATGCGACGACACGCGAAGTCGCGGAACTGGAAATCCGCGAATTGGTCCGCGGGAGCTTTCTGGAAGATGCGCCGATTATCGCGACTTCGGCGGTGACGGGTCAAGGGATCGGGGAATTGAAGCTTGCGCTGCGCGCGGTCTGCGAAGGAATCACCGCAGGCGAGTCGGCGGAATGGTTCCGGCTCCCCATCGATCGGGCGTTCACCGTCGCGGGCCATGGCACCGTGGTGACCGGCTCTATCGTTTCGGGATCGGTGAAAACCGAAGACGAGTTGGAGTGGCACAAAGGCGATGGCCAATCGGAAATCGTCCGCGTGCGCGGCTTGAATCGACACGGCCAGTCCGCGGTGGAAATCCACCGGGGCCAGCGCGGGGCGATCAACCTCGCCGGCATTTCGCTCGAATCGGTGCACCGCGGACAGGAACTCGCGCGGCCCGGTTATCTGAAACCGAGCCGCGTGTTGACGGTGCGCCTGAGTGCGCTCGCTTCGATGCGCCGGGCGATCAAGCACCGCTTGCCGTGCCGGTTGCACCTCGGCACCGCGGAAGTCTTGGCGAGCGTGTCGATCCTCGACCGCGATGCGATCGACCCCGGCGAGTGGGGCCTCGCGCAATTGTTTCTCGATTCCCCCGTGACTGCGGTCTGGGGGCAGCCGTTCGTCCTCCGCGATTCCTCGGCCGAGTGGACGCTCGGCGGCGGGCAAGTGCTCCAACCGACGGCGACGAAGTTGCGCCGCCGGCACGTCGAACATTTGGACCACGCCGAGAAGCTGTGGTCGGAAGACGCGGATATCCGGGCCACGGCGTTCGCGTGGTTCGCCGAGTTCCACGGCTTCCAACCGGACGATCTCGTCCGCGAAGTCGGCATCGAACCCGATGCGGTCGCCGGAGTCGCGGAGCGATTGCGCGAGTCCGGAGTGATCGTCGAATTGGCACTGCCGCCGCACCGGAAGCTGTCGATCCACGCCGAGCGACTCGCCGAACTGGGCGAACGGATTTCGACGGCGCTCGCCGGCTTGCATGCGGAGTTCCCCTTGTTCACGAGCCACGAGCGGTCGAAGGTGATCGGACTTCTGGACTACGTCGGCGACGAGTCGCTGTTGCAGGCGACGGTCGAGCGTTTGATTCGCCAAAAGAAATTGGTCGGCGATACCAAGCGGATCGCGCGCGCCGACTTCAAACCGAAGTTGAGCGCGAACCAGCGCAAGTTGAAAGACAAGATCGTCGAAGAGCACCGCGCGGCCGGGTTCGCGCCGCCGGAGCCGAAGAGCTTCGCCCCGCAAGCGGCCGGGAACGCCAAGGCGCTCGACGAGATTTTCGTGGTGGCTTGTGCCGAGGGGCTTCTCGTGCGAATCACGCACGAGATTTTCTTGCACGCGGACGTCGAAGCCGAGATGCGCACGAAGCTGGGGATCGCATTCGTCGGAAAATCGGGACTGACGGTCGCCGAGATCCGCGACGTACTCGGCACGACGCGGAAGTTCGCCATCCCGATCTGCGAGTATCTCGACCGCGCCGGCATCACCCGGCGCGATGGGGATTTGCGTTCGCCGATTTAGTACCGGTCGCCACCACCACCGTAGCCGCCTCCACCGCTACGGCCACCACCCCCGCCACCGTAGCCACCTCCGCCACCACTCTGTCCACCTCCACCGCCGCTGCGGCCACCACCGCCCCCGCCATAGCCACCCCCACCGCCGCCGTAGCCGCCCCCGCTCCGTCCACCG
>JAYTBD010000317.1:0-4702 GCA_043737155.1 Fimbriiglobus sp.
CCCGGCGTCGATCTGCTCACCGTCATCCGCGCCTTCGGCCTGCCCGAGGAATTCCCCGAAGCGGCGCTGAATGAAGCCCGCGCCCAAGCCGATGCGTTCACCGAAACGCTCGGCGGTCGCGAGGACTTCACACAAGACTTGGTCATCACCATCGACCCGGTGGATGCGCGCGACTTCGACGACGCCGTGTGCGTGGAGTTCGACGAGAAGACCGGGCACACCGTGCTCACGGTCCACATCGCCGACGTCGCGCACTTCGTCACTCCCGGCGGGCCCCTGGACACCGAGGCGCGCAAACGGGCTACGAGTGTTTATCTGCCACAGAAGGTCATCCCGATGTTCCCGGAGGTGATCTCCAACGGCTTGGCGAGCTTGCAACAAGGCAAACTCCGCTACGTGAAGACGGTGCAAATCGAGTTCGACGCCAAGGGGCAGAAGGCCGATGTCCGCTTCGCCAACGGAGCCATCCGCGCCCGTCGCCGATTCAGCTACGAAGAAGTCTCGGCGATTTTGAAGGGCGAAGGCGAGATGCCCGCGCCCGATATTCTCGCGATGCTCGGCCGCCTGCGCGACCTCGCAATGCGCTTGCGGAAGCGGCGGCAGAAGCGCGGCAGTTTGGAACTGAGCATGCCCGAGGCCGTGTTGGAATACGACGGCGACGGCCGGGTGAGCGGCGCCCATTTCGCGGTGAACGACATCAGCCATCAGATGATCGAAGAGTGCATGCTCGCGGCCAACGAAGCCGTCGCGGAGCACTTGTCCGGGTTGCCGGTGCCGTTCTTACGGCGCGTCCACCCGGCGCCGAACCCGGAGAAATTGCAGGACTTCGCCGCCTTCGCCGAGTTCTTGGGCTATCCGATGGCCCGGTCCAAAGATCGATTCGAATTGCAGCGCGTGCTTTTGGAAAGCGTCGACAAACCCGAGCGCGCCGCGATCCACTTCTCGCTGCTCCGCAGTCTGAAGCAGGCGACCTATTCGCCGGTGCAGGATCAACACTACGCCCTCGCCAGCCTCGACTATTGCCACTTCACGTCGCCCATCCGGCGCTATCCGGATTTGCAAGTGCATCGCTTGCTCGACAAATGGATTCGCACCGGGCGCGCCGCGGCCGACGAAAAGGAATTGGTGATCCTCGGCGATCATTGCTCGAAGATGGAACGCCGGGCCGAACTCGCCGAGCGCGAACTCGTGAAGTTGAAATTGCTCCAGCACCTGAGCACGCGCATCGGCACGAAGCTGACGGCGGTGATCACGGGCGTCGCGGACTACGGCTTCTTCGCGCAAGCCGAGGAGTTCCCGGCCGAGGGTTTGATCCACGTGGCGTCGATGAAGGACGACCACTACCGGTACGACGAGTCATCGCGGAGTCTGTTCGGCGGTCGGACGAAACAGCGCTATCGGCTCGGCGACCGGGTCATCGTGGAAGTGGCCCGCGTCGATTTGCAAAAGCGGATGCTGGATCTGCGCGTGATCGGCAAGCCGCCGGAAGTGCCGAGGGAGGAGATTGTGGAGAAGAGTAAACCGATCCGCAAGGCGAAGCCGGAAGCGAAGCCGGCGAAGAAAAAGAAGAAGCGGAAGTGATCCCGTCAGCCCGACTCGTCTGTTAGCCCGACGCGCTAGCGAGGGGTCGGATGGAGTCGGCGACATCCGACTCTGGGATTGATCGGGCTGTGGCTCCGCAGTCCGGGTCGGGCTTGGGGCCGAATGTCGCGGACTCCATCCGCTCCCCCTCGCTAGCACGTCGGGCTAACATTCCAATCGCTTCAAGCCGCCAATCCAAAGACACCGCGTCAACATCTCCGCCCCGGCATCGCCGATTTGATTGCCGCGCAGATCCAATACCTCCAGCTTCGCCAAGTGCGGGCAGGCGATCAGCTCCTCCATCAAAAAATTCACGGCGATCAAGCGGACCTCGCGCAACGGCGTTCGCTCGAACAAGTCCGCACCGAGACTGATGAAACTGCGGCCCGTCAGCGACAGCGCTTCCGCGAAGCCGCGGCGGTAGACCAAGTCGCGCGCTCCCCACGGGGCGAACTCCGCGGCCCAGCGCGGCCCGTGTTCCGCGAGCAAATCTTCCGCGGAGTCGCCGACCAGCTGCCGGCGGATCAATTCGGCCCGCGCCGGGTCGGCGGGGCCGATCCACTCCGCGTAAGCCAGTCGCGTCGCATCGTCATCCGGCCGATCGAGCACCGCTCGCAATTGCGGGCCTGCCTTTACCAAGGGCATCGGAGTAATCGGCGGATTCAATACTTCCGCGGCGGTCGGGGCGTAGGCGCTCGGGTGCCGGGCCATCCGGCGCAATTCGGCCGGCGTCGGATGCGGTTTCAATCGGGGTGGCAAACTCGGTCGGAACCAATTGGGGTTCATACATTGCTCGAATCGAAAGGCGCGAACCGGACATGATATCTCTATTCGACCAGATTGCGGAAGCGACATCGGCCATCCGAACCCGTTGGACGGGCGAGCCGGTCGTCGGCATCGTCCTCGGCACGGGCTTGGGCCACTTCGCGGAAGAAATCGCGGACCGCAACGAGATCCGCTACGAGGACATCCCGCATTTCCCGCGCTCCACGGCCCCGAGCCACAAAGGGCAATTCGTGTGCGGTACCCTCGGCGGCAAGACCGTCGTGGCGATGGAAGGGCGCTTCCACGCCTACGAAGGCTACACGATGCAGCAGATCACGTTCCCGGTGCGCGTGCTGAAGGCGCTGGGGTGCGGGGTGCTGATTGCCACCAATGCCTGCGGCGGAATGAATCCGCAGTACGCCCGCGGCGACATCATGCTGATGGAAGACCACATCAACCTGCTCGGCGACAACCCGCTGATCGGCCCCAACGACGACCGCTTGGGCGAGCGCTTCCCCGATATGTGCTTCGCCTACGACCGAGAACTGTTGGCGCTCGGGCGCAAGATCGCGCTCGAAAAGAAGATCCCGGTCCAGCAGGGTGTCTACGTCGCGGTGACGGGGCCGAACCTCGAAACGCGCGCCGAGTACCGTTTTCTGCGGGCCATCGGCGCCGATGTCGTCGGCATGTCGACGGTGCCGGAGGTGATCGTCGGCGTCCACTCGAAGATGCGCAACGTCGGCATCTCGGTGGTCACCGATATTTGCTTGCCGGATTCGCTGCAGCCGGTGAGCCTGCCCGAGATTCTCGAGGTGGCGCGCGAATCGGAGCCGCGCTTGCGCGAACTGGTCCGCGAGTTGGTCGCGCGACTCTGATGGCGACTTCTCTCTCCCCACGAGGTGCTCCTTTGCCATCCACCAAAAAAGTCCGCGTCGCCATCGTCGGCCTCGGCTTCGGTTCCGAATTCATCCCCATCTACCAGAACCACCCGAACGCCGAGTTGGTGGCCGTGTGCCGGCGGAACCGAGCCGAACTCGACGCGTGCGGCGACAAGTTCGGCATCGCCAAGCGCTTCACGAGCTACGAGGATCTGCTGAACGATCCGGACATCGATGCGGTGCACATCAACAGTCCCATCCCCGATCACGGGCCGCAGACGATCGCGGCGCTGAAGGCCGGGAAGCACGTGGCGTGCACGGTGCCGATGGCGACGAGCCAGGAGCAGATCGCGGAGATCGTCGAACTGCAACGGAAGGTGAGCAAGACCTACATGATGATGGAGACGGTGGTGTACGCCCGCGAATACTTGTTCGCGAAAGAACTGTACGACCGCGGCGCGCTCGGGCGGATCCAGTTTCTGCGCGGCAGCCACCAACAAGACATGGACGGCTGGCCGAACTACTGGCCGGGCCTCCCGCCGATGTGGTACGCCACGCACTGCGTCAGCCCGTGCTTGGCGATCTTGAGCCAGTCGGGGAAGCCGGCTTTGGCGGAGAGCGTCGTGTGCCACGGTTCGGGTCGCATCCGCGAAGAACTGATCGGCAAGTACGGTAGCCCGTTCGCCCTCGAAACCGCGACGTTCAAAATCGCCGGGTCGGATGTCTGCGCCGAAGTGACGCGGACGCTGTACGACGTGGCCCGCCAATACCGGGAGAGCTTCGACGTGACCGGGTCGAAGGCGAGTTTCGAGTGGCAGCAGGTCGAGGGCGAAAATCCCGTGATCCACACGAAGAACAGCGCCGAGTCACCGCGGACCGAAGCGCAGATTCCGGAACGGGTCAAAGTGCCCGATTACGCCATTCGGTTGCCGGAGGGCGTCCGCAAATTCACCGGGGCCATCCACGACGCGACGCACTTGAGCTTCGTTCAAGGGGGTGGCCACGGCGGCAGCCACCCGCACCTCGCCCACAATTTTCTGATGGCCGTGCTCGGCGAACGGCCCGCGTTCCCCGATGCGCCGACCAGTGCGAACTGGACGCTCGTCGGCATCTGCGCCCACGAAAGCGCGATGGCCGGCGGCACCCGGGTGGAGATCCCGCGGTATTGATTCGCGGGGGAAGTCGTCGCAGCATCCGATCGAGGGCGTATCATGGCCCGAACGACCCGGCGTATTCTAATCGACGATTGATCGGGTGTTCCCCCGTGACGAACCTGCACCAATCGCCGCCGAACTCGCCATCGGGGGAGTATCGCGCGGCGACGGTCGGTGTGCGCGAAGCCCTGCTGCGCATCGAGTGCGGGTTCGCGAGCGCCGACGACTTGCTGTTGCTCGGGGGAAGTCCGACGGGCATGGCGGCGCTCCGGTTCCGCACCGACAAAGTGTGGCCGCAGTTGCGCTGCCTCGCCACGATCCACC
>JAYTBD010000318.1:0-11065 GCA_043737155.1 Fimbriiglobus sp.
CTTGGTTCGAGGAAGCCATCGACCCCGCGGTGGCGCGGGTCTGGCCGCAGCGCGACGCCACGGAAAGCGATTGGTTCCGCATCGCCTTCGAGTGCGCCCACTCCACCGACACCGTGTTTCGCATCGCCGTGGGCGATCTGCTCCTCGCCAGCACCGACCCGGACGACCGCGACCGACCGATGATCCCCGGTGTCACCTCGACCCGATTCGATTGCCAAGGTCGATTCCTGATCGACTGGGTCGGCATCACCGAGTTCACGATCTCGCAATGCTCCGGCGACGCGGACTGGCGCGTGCTGATGGTGTTGCCCTTGGCCGTGACCGCGGGGAAAATTCTGCACGAGGAATTCGAGCAACTCTTCGCCGATCTCGAGCGGGAGGCGTCCGAACTGCTGCTCGACATCCACGGCAAAACGCAGATCGGTTTGAAGCCCATCCACGGGATGACCTCGGCTTCGCCCATCGCGGCGCTGGCCCGATTGCGCGAGACCGTCCGCGAACTCCGCGAGGCGTGGCCGGCGCTGGCCCGTCGACCGGCGTGCCGCTTGCGCATGACCGTGAGCCGGGAGCTCGCGATGGCGGGTCAAGCCGTGTCAGAAGGGACCCTCGCCGAGATCGCCCGCGACCCCGGGATGGTGCGCTATTCGGACGGCGAGTACGCCCTGCACGAACACCTCCGCGAAGACTCCCGGCCCGATTACCGCATCCCCGAACACCGTACGCTCGCCGATTTTCTGGTGTATTTGCAGGGGCAGATCGCGGGACTCGGGCCGAAGCTCAGATCGGAAATCCGTTGGCGTGAGAGTCGCAAGGCGTGGCGGAATCACCCCCACGCCGACGGGCAGGCGACGTGGTGGCAGACCGATGACCAACCCCGCATCGAAGAGTTGAAGCGCTATTCGTCGGAAACTAAAGTTCTCTCCGAAACACTCCGCCGGTTGGGCCTCGCCTACTTCTTGCCACCGGGCCGAGCGCTGTCGGCGCGGCCCGCAACGACGCCGCGCTTCCAGCATTTGCCGCATTACCGCCGGTTGTTCCAAGTCGTCGACCGGCACTTTCAATCGTTCCAAATCACTTTCGAAACGCAGACGCTTTTGAGTCGGGTGCGCTCGCTGCCGGTGCTGTACGAACTCTGGTGCACGATCCGCGTGCTGCGGATCCTCTCGATAGGGCTGCGCCGCACCGCGGTCGGGCCACCCGGGGAAAACCTGGTGCGCACGACGACGCTCTCGACGAACACGCAGTTCTCGCTCGACCTCAGCCCGAATCGCGCGGTCAATTTCGAGGACGCCCACGGCAACCGCGTCCGCTTCCGCTACCAGCCCGAGTACCGCGCCGCGTTGTCCGGCGTCGCGGTCTTGGACGGATCGACTTTGCGGACCCCGGACATGTCGCTGGAAATTTTCGCGGCCGCCAATCGCTCGGCGATCCCCGACGGCATCCTCGTGCTCGATGCGAAGTACACGCACGGCGGTCACCTTCAGAAACTGACCGAGTTGGGCCAGAAATACGGCCGCATCGGTGACCCGCGCACGGGCCGGGTGCTCTCCCGCCAAGTCTGGGCGCTCACCCCCGCGGAAGCGTTGCACCGCGGCGATCGGGCGCATTTGAAAGGGTTCGCGACGACGGACAACCTCGGCTTCTGGTCCGCCGATTTCGAAGCGACCAGCCCCGTCTACGGGGCGCTGGAAACGCGGCCGACGCGACCGGGCGCTTACGATCCGTTGAAACAGCTATTGGTGAAGTTTCTGGGGCACGCCGGAGTGGATTGGCGCGAATCCGAAGAATAATTGTCTGGACAACCATTGTTCCAACAGCTATATGTGGTACTATGATTCCGCCGATTGCGAAGCGGGCGAAAGCGCGGCGGTTCGACTCCGCCGAGCAGGAAGCGTACTTGGGACTGTGGCGCGCGTACGACCGGCTCCGCGAACTCGAGGACGAATTGTTCGCCCGATGGGATATCACCAACCAACAGTACAACGTGCTGCGGTTGTTGGAAGCGGCCCACCCGAGAACCGTCCCTACACAGATCGTGCTGAAACGACTGGTGTCACGGGCACCGGATGCCACGCGGGTGCTCGACAAACTCGCGGGGCGAAAATGGATCCGCCGGGAACGCTCTCCGGATGACAGACGGGCCTATTGGCTCGGTATCACCGATGCGGGCATCGCGGTGCTGAAGGAGATGGCCGAGCCGCTGCGGGCGTGCCATAAAAATCAGTTGGGCCACCTGAGCGCAGCCCAGTTGAAAGCGTTGACGGCGCTACTGCAAGCTGTGCGATTACCGCACGAACCGGACGATAGCCCTTGGAAATAACCGCCACGAGGACCTCACCGTGATCCTGAACTCAACCGACCCGGATGTGATCGTCATCGGCGGCGGTCCGTCCGGAAGCGCCACCGCGACCCTCTTGGCCCAAAAGGGTCTGAAGGTCGAGCTCTTCGAGCGCGATCATTTCCCGCGCTTCCACATCGGCGAATCGCTGATCCCGCACACGTACCACATCATCAAACGGCTCGGGTTGCTGCCGAAGATGCAAGCGAGCCACTTCACGCACAAGCACAGCGTGCAGTTCGTCACCGAGCACGGCAAACTCTCCGAGCCGTTCTACTTCCACGACCACGAGCCCGAGGAATGGTCGCAAACGTGGCAGGTCCGCCGCGCCGAGTTCGACCAGATGCTGATGACGAACGCCCGGGAGCACGGGGTCACCGTGTACGAAGGCGCCCGCGTTCTCGAGGTGCTCTTCGAGGGTAGCCGCGCGGTCGGCATCCGCGTCAAGCCGGAGGGTCAACCGGAGCGGATCGTCAAAGCGAAAGTCATCGTCGATGCCAGCGGCCAGTCGTCGCTCATCATCGACAAGCTAAATCTGCGCGAGTGGGATCCCGAGCTGAAAAAAGCGGCGGTGTGGACCTATTGGAAAGGGGCTTACCGCGACATCGGCAAGGACGCGGGCGCCACGATCGTGCTACAAACCAAGGGGAAAGCCGGCTGGTTTTGGTACATCCCGCTGCACGACGATATCATCAGCGTCGGCGTTGTGGCGTCGAACGAGTACCTGTTCCAGAATCGGTCCACCAAGGATCTGGAGGCGCTCTATTTCGAGGAAGTCGAACGCTGCCCCGGGTTGAAGCCGCGCTTGGAGAACGCGACCCGCTGCGACATCTTCCGCGCCCAAAAGGAATACTCGTACCGGGCCAAGCAAGCCGCCGGCGACGGATGGGTTCTCGTCGGCGATGCCTTCGGATTCCTCGATCCGCTTTACTCATCCGGGGTGCTACTCGCGCTCACATCGGCCGGGATGGCCGCGGATGCGATCGGCGACGCGCTCGCGGCGAACGACCCGAGCGAAGCCAGACTGCGCGTTTGGGAGAAAGGTTACGTCGCGGGCATGGACCGCATGCGCCGGCTCGTTTGCGAGTTCTACGACGGTTTGAACTTCGGCCGGCTCGTCCGCCGTAACCCGGACAAAAAAGGTCTGATCACCGACGTGCTCATCGGCAATTTGTTCAAGGATGACGTGGACGAACTTTGGCCGTTGATCGACGCGCTGCGCGCCGAAGACGCGGCCAAGGCGGCGCGGGTGGAGACCGCGGGAGTTTTGGCGTGATGCCGGATGTGTTCCTCCACGTCCTCGCCACGCTCGCGGCCGTGCTCGCGCTCGGCTTCGTCCTCGGTCGGATTTGCCGGCGACTCGGTCAACCGGCCGTGATCGGGGAAATGATCGCGGGGATTCTGCTCGGTCCGTCGCTGCTCGGAGCGATTTCGCCCGGTGCCATGCATCTGCTGATTCCCTCGGTCGCCGACGATCCGCATCGCCACGTCCCGTCGGCGCTGCGGGCCATTTCGCAGCTCGGCGTCGTCCTTTATATGTTTCTCGTCGGGCTGGAACTCGATGGCTCGCGCCTCAAGAGTCAGGCCCGTTCGGCCGTGGCGATCTCGCTGGCCGGCATCGCGCTGCCGTTCGCGCTCGGCGCGACGCTCGCGCTCTGGCTCTATCCGACGCTCGCGCCCGAAAGCATACCATTCAGCAGCTTCGCCCTGTTCGTCGGCGTGGCCATGTCGATCACGGCGTTCCCGGTGCTCGCCCGCATCCTCGCCGATTTCCGACTCGACCGCACCGCGCTCGGAATTTTGGCTCTGGGGTGCGCGGCGGTGGACGACGCCATCGCGTGGTGCTTGCTCGCGTTCGTCGTCGGCATCGCGCAGGCGCAAGTCGGCGGGGCGCTGATCGTCGGGGCGTCGGCGGGGCTGTTCGTGCTGGCGATGCTCACCGTCGTGCGGCCGCTGTTGAAGAAGTGGATGGATCGACTCGACGCCCGCTCGGGGCCGATGCCGCCGTACGCGATCGCGGGGTTGTTCCTGATGATTTTAGTGTCTTCGTTCGCCACGGAATGGATCGGCATCCACGCGGTGTTCGGCGCCTTCTTGCTCGGGGCGGTGATCCCGCACGGCAGCCGGGTCGCCGAGGAATTCGCGGCGAAGATCCGCGATCCCGTAACGGTCCTTCTGTTGCCCGCGTTCTTCGCCACCACGGGGATGCGGACGGAACTCGGCTTGCTCACCGGCCGGGCGGATTGGCTGTTCGCCCTCGCCATCATCGCCGTGGCCACGCTCGGCAAATTCGGCGGATGCGCCGTCGCCGCGAGACTGACGGGGCAAACGTGGCGCGACTCCGCCGCGCTCGGCGCGCTGATGAACGCCCGCGGATTGATGGGGCTGATCGTCTTGGACATCGGTTTGGAGATGGGCGTGATCTCGAAGACGCTCTTCGCGATGCTGGTGTTGATGGCGTTGGCCACGACGCTGGCTACGGCACCCGTGCTTCGGGTCTTGAAGATGCGTTGAATGGGTGTGCCCGCGTTTGACTTCCGAAGTCGAGGCCGGACTTCGGAAGTCGGCGCAGCGTATCCTTCGGCACCGGCGCCAAAGTTGGGTTTGTTTTTTCCCCGTCCGGCTGCTACTGGCGACCATTGCGGACGCAGCTGCGAACGGGGGACGACTCGATGGACCGTATGATTGGGGTACTCCTCGCGCTGTTATGCTGCGCCCCGACGATTGCTGCGCAGTCCCTTCCCGAGATCCCGAAGTCCCCGGGCACCGCGCTTCCGCCGCCGCGACCCTTGCCGGCGACGCCCACTCAAATCTTGATCGACGAACGGTCGCCGGCGCTCCCGCCGTTGCCGGGGTCGGTGGAAGATCAGTACGCCACCGAACTCGTCGCCCGCGATGCGCTGACCACGAACACGCCCGAGGGGAACGTCTTCCGGTTTCTGCCGAGCAGCCTGATCTGGCAGCCGCCGCTCGCGGTGAAGCGGGACCCGCGGATGCAAGTACTCGCCACCGGGGATTCGGCCGACGTCTCTCTCGGCGGAACCGCCGGCCTATTCCGCTACGACTTCGTGGGCCGCGATGCGTCGCTGCAGCTCGACCTTTTCGGCGTCGCCCGCGCCCGCTTTTCGGACGGCGACCTCGCGGCCAACGACTACCGCTTCGGCATCCCGCTGACGTGGCGCCGCGGTTGGTGGAGCGGCAAGATCGCCTACGAACACACGAGCGCCTACCGCGGTGACCGCGATTTTCAAAACCTCGCGTCCGACCCGCGGCGCTACCAGAAAGACGAACTGGTGTTCGGCCTGAGCCGCATTCTCTACGAGCAATTCCGGCTTTACGGGCACGCCGGCTACGCGCTCGGTTTCCGGGTGCCGGGGGTCGATTCGAGCTCGGGCAACCGGACCCGGGCCGACGTCGGATTCGAGTGGTACGACCATTGCCCGACCGGATTCGCGGGCACGCCGTTCCTCGCGGGCAACGCCGAGTGGCGCGGCGACCAAGACGGCGACGCGAACCTGACCATCCAAGCGGGTTGGCTGTGGCGAAACCCGTACCAGCGCTTCGGCACCGCCCGGATTTTCGTCGAACACTACCGCGGCCAAAGCTCCTTCGGCCAACTCCAGCGCGACCGCGAGACGTTCACCTCGGTGGGCTTCGGCTTCGATTATTGAACGGGGATCGGCGGTTTTCGGAGCCGCGAACGCAAGCTGCGTCCCGATCCAACTCGCAGCTCGGATGGGGTGAAATAAAAATCGGCCGGAGGGACATCCCTCCGGCCGATCGCGTTTGTCATCCCGTCTTCGACTACCGTTGGCTGACACCGCTGCGGCGGGTGCGCTGCTTGAGCGGGAACAAGATCCGCCAGGCGGCTTTGCGGGTGCCGGGCTTGGCGTGCGGTTTCGGCGCGACGTGGATGTTGCGGGCCAGGCCGAGAACGGCCATTACTTGGATGCAAGCATACGTCACGTCGATTTCCCACCAGCGGAGGCCGTGGCGGGCCGAGCGTTGGTAAGCGTGGTGGTTGTTGTGCCAGCCTTCGCCGAAGGTCAGGGCGGCGACCCACCAGTTGTTCTTGGAATCGTCGGTGGTCTGGAAGTTGCGGTAACCCCAGATGTGGCTGGCGCTGTTCACGAACCACGTCGTGTGCAGGACCCACACCGTGCGGACGAACATGCCCCAGATGAGCCACGAGGTCGCGATGGTGAGGCTCGCACCGTCGGCGAAGAAGAGTTCGTTGTAGAGGTAGCCGGCCCCGAACACGAGCACCGCCAGCAGCGGCAGATAGAACGCGTGCGTCCGTTGGAAGAAACGGTGGACCGGATCGCGGGCCAAGTCTTTGACGTTGAACAAAGTTTCGATCGGGCCGTCGGTTTTCGGATCGTCGCGCATCCACCATGCGGCGTGCGCCCACCAGAAGCCCTTCTGTTTCGGCGAGTGCGGATCGTCTTCTTCGTCGGAGTGCGTGTGGTGGAGGCGGTGCGTGCACACCCAGCGGAGCGGCCCGCCTTCGTTGGCCCAAATTCCGCAGAGCGTCAGGAAGTATTCGATCGGCTTCCACGTACTGTAGCTGCGGTGCGTCAGCAGCCGGTGGTATCCGAGGGTGATCCCCAAACCGGTGAGGATGTAGAGCGCGAGGAAGGCGGCGAGGCCCGACCAGCTGAACGTGAACGGCGCGAAGAGCACGCCGAGGTGAATCGTACCGACCCAAAAAATCGTTCCCCATTTGATCGGCTGCTTCGCGTTCGCAGCGGGCGGGGTCGCAACGACGGCACCATCCGAGACCATGAACAATCCTCGTGCGCCAGCCGTGACCGCAAACATCCGGGGATCGTGGGCTGACTCGCAGCTCGGCACGGCCGATCGATGTATTTTGAGGGGGTGGCTATCGCAAATTACGGTGAGACGGACAATCCCCCGACCCGCGGTCGGAGTGGGAGGACCGGACGCGGACGAACCGCGCAATCCTAGACCATTCTGACATGATAGGACGCGGGGGCAACCGCGGATCGCCCGGAATGTGAAAAACACTCCCGATCCTCTCAGGGCGCGGCCTCCGCAATCTGCGCCCGCAGCACTTTGTAATCGATTTTGCCGGTGCCCAGTGTCGGAATTTTTTCGACGCGGCGGACTTCGTCGAGGCGAATCACACCCCGGAATCCCTCCGCGTGGAGCGTTTGGTTGGCCGTTTGCAAGTTGTACTCCTCGGTTGTGAACAGGACGATCTTCCGGCCGCCGGGGGTTTCCACACCCTCCACGGCGACGCGGGGGCCATCCTCGTTCGCCGGGAACAATTTTGCGAACGGCTCTTCCATCGCCGGCAAGGAGATCATCTCGCCGCCGGCTTTGAGGAACCGCTTCAACCGCCCTTGGAAGACGATGTACCCCTCGGGATCGAGCGCGACCAAATCCCCGGTGACGTAGTAGCGCTTGCCGTCGTGCTCTTCAAACGGGGATGGGCCGTCGTACCCCAAGTAACCGGGGAAGACGCTCGGACCGCCGACTTGGAGCATGCCCATCTGCCCGGCGGCGACGGGTCGGTTCGTCTCGAGGTCGACGATCCGCAGTTCGACCCCGTCGAGCGGCTTGCCGACCGTCCCGCGTTTGGGGGCGCCGTACGGGTTGAAGGAAACGATCGGCGCGCACTCCGTGATGCCGTAGCCCTCCGAGAGCAGCGCGTTGGGGGCGAGTCTCCGGCCCATCTCGAACACGTCGTCCGGGCAGCGCTCCGCGCCGAGGGCGACGATCCGCAGCGAGTCGAGTTCACCCGGTTTGGCCCGGTCCAGGATGTGGCGGATGAACGACGGGGTTCCCGCCGTGAGCGTCACCCGGTAGCCCGCGATTTTTCGGACGAGCGCGGCCGGGTCGGTGGGGTCAGGGTGATGGACGATCTTGAGGCCGCCGAAGAGCGGAAACATGCCGCTGACGGTGTGACCGAAGCTGTGGAACAAGGGCAGGAACCCGAGCACGCTGTCGTTCTTAGTCACGTTGAGTCGCGGCACGGCCGCGCGCATGTTGGCGATGATGTTCGCGTGCGTCAGCGGCACCGCCTTCGGGGCTTTCTCCGAACCGCTCGTGAAGAGTACTACGGCGGGCTTGTGCGGATCGCGGATGAGCCACTTCATGGCCCCGCGCGTCGCCCGGCCGGGGAACCAACGCAGCGTCAGCAGCGACAGCAGCAATTCGATTTTGCCGATCGACTTGCGAACCTCCTCTAGGTAGACGAACTCGGCGCCGGGCACGACGAGCTGCGTCCGGTCGATGAACGCTTTCGCCGTGATGACGCGCTTCACGTCCATCAGCTTCACGGCGTGTTCGAGGTTCCCCGGCCCGGTCGTCCAGTTCAACACCACCGGCAATTTGCCGGCGAGGTGGAGCGCGATCAGCGCGAGATCGCCCGCCACCGACGCCGGCATCAGCAGACCGATGTTCGGCTCCGGGTATTCGCGGAAGCGCTCGGCCATCGCCCGGCTCGCCACGAATAGCTTCTCGTAGGTCAGCACGCCCGCGGTGTCGTCGGCCGCGGCGATGTTTTTGCGATCCGCGATGCACCGGTTCACGAACGCTTCGCCGAAAGTTTCCCCGAGGACGATCACCTCGGATGGGCCGTCGGGCCTTCGGAACCAGGCGGCGGGGGCCGGCTTGGCCGGGGCGTGTTCGATCGACCCCTCCGCGAGCGCCCAAAGTTGGCCGATGGAACTCGGCACATCGTCGCCGCTGAAGCCGAAGCGCTGTTCGACTTGAAGGGCCAGTTCCATCCCGTCGAGGCTGTCGATGCCCAGTTGGCTGTAAGTCGTCGCCGCAACGTTTTCACCCGCGGTCAGGGGGCGTTTCAATTTCTCGGCGACGATCTCGGCGATGGCCTGCTTCGTCTCGGGCTTCACTTTGGACAGGTCGTGATCGAGCAGTTGCGGAGGCGGTGGGAAATCGAATTCGCGCGGGCCGAACAGGAAGTGACTCGGCACGAACGCCGGCTTCTCCGGCTCGCCGCCGAGGTCGCCGTTGAACCAATTCTCCATCCATTTGTTCAACTGCAATCGCTCCGCCGGCGGACGTTCGTCCGAGCGGAACGCTTCGAGCGTCATCGTGAGTTTTCGCCGCGGGGCGAACACCAACAGGTTCGACAGCAGCATCCCGGCGGCGCGGAAGAGGGTCCGCACGAGCGGCGGCCGCGTCGCGGTGGGCGCCCAACTGAACATGCTGCCCCACAGTCCGCGCGTGCGGACGAGCACCACGGTCGTCTCGGGCACGGCGGCGAGAAGCTCGGCGACGGCGCGGGCCCCGCCGATGTGCTCCAGGCCATCGCGCATCAGCTTCCCGCTCGGCCAGATCAGCACGTTCTTACCGGAGCGCAGGATGTCCGCGATGGAATCGATGGCCGCGCGCATCCGCTCCCGCGCTTCGCCCGAGGCTTTGTCGAGATCAGGGATTTGAATCGCATCCGCCACCCACGCGATCGGCCTGAGGAGCGGACTGCGGAAGTTCGTGTCGAGCGCCAGCGGGCGGAATTGGAACGCGGGCCACAGTCGCACGCAGAGGTTGGGCGGATCCGAATACGCCGGGTGGTTCGGCAGGATCAGGTACGGCCCGGGTTTCGCGAAGACCTCCCGCTCGCCGACGACTCCGACGCGGTAGCGCATCCAGAAAAGGATTTTGACGAAGAACCAGACGATCCGGCGGAGGAGTTGCAGGAACATGTCGCCTCGGGTGCCGAAGGCCGCTTGCGGACATTGTGCGCCGACGCGGCGGAACTTCCAAGGCGGGTCAGCGATCCACTTCCCCCATGACGATGTCGAGACTGCCGATGATCGCCGGGAGATCGCCGATGAGCACGCCTTTGCAAAGCTCCTCGATGACGCTCAGATTGCAGAAGCAGCCCGAGCGGGCGCGGACCCGGAGCGGCACCGCCTCTTTGCCCGGCCGGCCGACGACGTGGAAGCCCATCTGCCCGCGCGGGCACTCGGTCTCGAGGTAGACTTCACCGGGGGTGATCGTCCGCGGCGGTTCGACGCGGTGCGAATATTTGACCTTCGCCAATTCGTTCAATCGCGCGTCTTCTTTCTTGACTTCCTCCGATTGGATGTTATACTTCCGTTCAGTATAATCCAACTGAATCGCCATCCATTCCTTTTGCAAAACCTCGTACTTGTCCATCGCTTGCTCGCACAGTGATATGCTCTGCACGACTTCCATCATCCGCACGTAGAAGCGGTGCCAGCAATCGCCGATGACCGCTTCCGGCGGGGCGTCGGCGAACGGTGGAATCGGGATGTCGAATGCGTACTGTTCGTACCCGCAATGAGGTTCCGTCTTGCGGAGATCCCAATCCGGATCGCCCTTGGTGCGGTCGAGCGAGCCGCGCAGCACGGGGCCGGTACAGCCGTAATCCAAAGCCATCGCCTTCGAGAGGATGCCGATGCCGCAGGTGCGCTTCACGAAGATTTGATTGTTCGTGAGCATCCCGTGATACTCGGGGATGCGCGGCTTGAAGTCGGTCAGAAACGCGCGGCAGCGACCGATCCAGCCCTCGGGCAAGTCGTCGTGGGCGCCGCCGATGGTCAAGTAACTGTAAGTCAGGCGCGCCCCGCAGGCTTCTTCGAAGAGGTCGAGGATTTGCTCGCGCTCGCGGAAAGCGTACAGGAACGGGCTGAAGCTGCCGAGGTCGAGGCCGTAGGCGCCCATGCCGACGAGGTGCGAGGCGATGCGGTTGAGTTCGACGATCAGCACGCG
>JAYTBD010000319.1:0-1837 GCA_043737155.1 Fimbriiglobus sp.
GCGGTGGTTCGCTCGACGGCAAAGCGGTCCGCGGTAAACCGGGGAAGCTCTACCGCAACCTCGGCGATTGGAAGTTCCAAGACGTGTCGAAGGAAACGGGCATCGCCGACGCCCCCCTCTTCTACACCCACGGGGTCGCGGTCGCCGATTACGATCGCGATGGCTTCCCCGATTTGCTCGTCACCGGTTGGGACCGCGTCGCGCTCTTGCACAACGAGGGTGGGCGGCGCTTCACGGATGTGTCGGCGAAGGCGGGCCTCACGGATACGCGCTGGTCCACCGGCGCCGCTTGGGGCGATCTCGACGGCGACGGCTTCCCGGATCTCTACCTCTGCCGGTACGTCGATTGGTCCTTCGCCAACGATCCCGTCTGTACCAACACCGGCGCGCGGCGCGATGTCTGTCCGCCCCAAAAATTCAAAGCGATCCAACACTCGCTCTACCGCAACGCCGGCGACGGCACATTCCAAGACAAGACCGCGGAGTCCAAACTCCGGCCCGACGGCAAAGGACTCGGCGTCGTCGTCGTCGATGTGAACGCCGACGGCAAACCGGACATCTACGTCGCCAACGACGCCAGCGACAACTTCCTCTACATGAACCGCGGCGGCTTCCGCTTCGACGAAGTCGGCAAGACCGCCGGCGTCGCGACCGACGACAACGGCCTCTACAACGGCAGCATGGGCGTCGACGCCGCCGACTACGACGGCGTCGGCCGGCCGGCGCTCTGGGTCACCAACTTCCAAGGCGAAGTGCACGGGCTCTATCGCAATTCCGACGGCGTCCGCTTCCAGCACCATTCGCAGGCCGCGGGCATCGGGCGCATCGGCCGGCCGTTCGTCGGCTTCGGCACCAGCTTCACCGACTTCGACCGCGACGGCTGGGAAGACCTCGTCATCGCCAACGGCCACGTCCTGCGACACCCCGCGGGATCGACTTACCGCCAGCGCCCGATCTTCCTGCGGAATGTGGACCTCGAAGGCCGGCGCCAATACCGCGAACCGCCGGGCAAGGGCGGCAGCTACTTCCGCAGCGAGCAAGTCGGCCGGGGTTTGGCCGTGGCCGATCTGGACAACGACGGCTGGCCCGATCTGATTGTGAGCCACCAGAACGACCCGGTTGTGATACTTCGCAACGTCGCCGGTGAGACTGTTGGGAAGGGCCATCATTGGTTGAAACTGACGCTGAAGGGAAAGGGGAACCGCGATCTCGCGGGGACGACGGTGACGCTCGAAGTGAACGGCCGGAAGCTGACCCGCTTCGTGAAGGGCGGCGGCAGCTATCTCTCGGCGAGCGACCCGCGCATCGACTTCGGACTCGGTACGGCGGACCGCGTCGGCAAACTCACCGTGAGTTGGTCGGGTGGCACCGCGCAGGTGTTCGACGCGTTGGCCATCGACCGCGAGCATACCCTGCGGGAAGCCGAGGTGCTGCCAAAATAGCGAAGGGCCTCGAACCTTCGGGGAAAACGCGGGCCGCATTCCCAGTCAGTGAAAAAAATTCTAAATCCTACATTGCACTTGGGTCACTCGGGGTGGTAATATTTGACGAGAAACGCCGAACGCCTTCGTCGGTCTATTTCTACTTTTGTCGAGTTGATACTCACCGTGTGCGAACTCGGGCATCCGCCCATATTCGATTTTTTCCTCATCTCCGGCGAGGCGTCACATGTCGAAACTTCTCTCCCCGAGCAGTCGAAAAGGGTTTACCCTGATCGAATTGCTGGTCGTGATCGCGATCATCGCGATCCTGATCGGTCTGTTGCTCCCCGCCGTCCAAAAGGTCCGGGAAGCGGCCGCGCGCATGAAGTGCAGCAACAACCTCAAGCAGTTGGCCC
>JAYTBD010000320.1:0-1837 GCA_043737155.1 Fimbriiglobus sp.
CCGCGTCCTCAAGGAGGAGATCGAAGGGCACGCGCGCTCGTACGGGCTCGACTTCTACGAGACCATTTTCGAAGTCGTCGACGCCGACGACCTCAACGAGATCGCGGCCTACGGCGGCTTCCCCACGCGCTACCCGCACTGGTCCTTCGGGATGCAGTACGAAGAGCTGAAGCGCGGCTACGAGTACGGCCTGAGCAAGATCTACGAGATGGTCATCAACAACGACCCGTGCTACGCCTACCTGATGCGCTGCAATTTGCAGGTGGATCAAAAACTCGTCATGGCCCACGTCTACGGGCACTGCGACTTTTTCAAGAACAACGCGTTCTTCAACCACACCACGCGCAAGATGATGGACGAGATCGCCAACCACGGCGCCCGCATCCGCAGCTTCTCCGAGCGTTTCGGCGAGGACGAAGTCGAATCGTTCCTCGACCGCTGCATGTCGATCGACGACCTCATCGACATCCACTCGGTCGCCATCAAACGCCGCGACGATCACCCGAAGTTCGAGATCCAAACGGGCGAGGATGACACCGCCGAAGACGACAAGCCGGTGCGGTTCAAGTCGAAGCCGTACATGGACGACTACATCAACCCGCACGCCGACGACGTGCAACCCAAACCGAAGGAGCCCGGCTCGGCGCGCTTCCCGGACCACCCGCAGAAGGATGTCCTGCTCTTCCTCATCGAGCACGCCCCGCTCAAAAATTGGCAGCGCGACATGCTCAGCATCGTCCGCGACGAAGCCTATTACTTCTACCCGCAGGGCCAGACCAAGATCATGAACGAAGGCTGGGCCAGCTATTGGCACTCCACCATCATGACGCAGAAGGTGCTGCAGCCCTCCGAGCTCATCGACTACGCGGATCACCACTCGGGCACGATGGCCACGAGCGGGATGCGGATCAACCCGTACAAGCTCGGCATCGAACTGTTGCGCGACGTCGAGCACCGCTGGAACACCGGCCGGTTCGGCGCCGAGTGGGACGCCTGCGACGACGTCGAAGCCCGCCGGGACTGGAACAAGGAGACCAACCTCGGCCGGCAGAAAATCTTCGAGGTCCGCAAGGTCCACAACGATATCACGTTCATCGACACCTACCTGACGCCCGAATTCTGCAAGGAACACAAGCTCTTTTCTTTCGCCCACCAAGATGCGACCAAGAATTACGTCGTCGAATCGCGCGAATTCGAGCAAGTCAAGAAGCGGCTGCTCTTCAGCCTGACCAACTTCGGCAAGCCGTACATCGAGGTTGTCAACGGCAACCACCGCAACCGGGGCGAATTGCTCTTGGGGCACCGCTATAATGGGGTGGAGTTGAAGCTGCGCGACGCCCAGGAGACGATGGTGAACCTCCGGTACATATGGGGCCGGCCGGTGCACATCGAAACCGTCATCGACGACAAACCGGTGCTGCTGAGCTTCGACGGGACCGAACACACGCGCCAACCCATCGGAGCGAAATCATGAACCCCACGGACGCCATCGTTCAATCGCTCGCCGGCTGGCAACCCGTCGGGCCCGGCCCACACACTCACTCCACCGCCCATCCGGGTTGGCAATCGACCGTCACGGCCGAGGCGAACGACAGCTTGGCGACGAAGGCGACCGAAGTGAGCATCGCGCGGACCGCGCCGGCGGGAGGCACCGTCCACGGTTGGGCCGAGAGCATCGCCGCGCGGCCGGCGGGCTTGCCCGAACCGCTCGCGGTCCACGAGATCGACGGCGACGGGCAAGCCGCGGTGCTGCGCAGCGCCAAGCCGACGCGCAAAGGGGACAGCGTCGGTTACTACGAAGCGACCCTGACGGGGACCGAGGAAGCGAAGCTGCGGC
>JAYTBD010000321.1:0-4698 GCA_043737155.1 Fimbriiglobus sp.
GTCGTCGTGGCACGCTGGCCCTTACAGGGCAGGCCGCACGTCGGCGCTACCCAGGGCTTCCGCCCTGGGCTAAGGAAGTCGGCCCCGCCGGGGCGAAGAACCGATCGCCGATATCGCTTTCCATATCGTCGATTATAATCTTCCTTCCCGAAAGGATCCCGCCCGTGCGACGATTGCTGCCCCTCCTCTTTCTCGTTGCCGCGCCGCTTCAGGCCCAAGAGAAGAAGTCCCTGCGCTGGGGCTGCGATCCCACCGGCGGGGCGCCGTACATCTACGTCGACGAGAAGAGCGAAGACAAGAAGTACATCGGCTTCGAAGTCGAACTCGCCGAGTACCTCGCCCGAAAGCTCGGCCGCGAGAGTGCGATGGTCGATGGCGATTGGGCCGCGCTGCCGCAGCAACTCACGAAGCCCGCTGATGTCGACAAAGGCATCGACATCGTTTTGAACGGGTACGAACTCCGCAAGGATTTGCTCGAAACCTACGCTTCGACGCGGCCTTATTACGTCTACCGCCTCGTGATGATCAGCCACGCGGAGACGGTGAAGGACAAGGACCTCCGCGGGTGGGCCGACCTTTACCCGAACGCGTCGACGCCGGTGAAAACGGTGGGCGTCCTCGGCGGCAGCGCCGCGCACCGCCACATGAAGAAGACATTCCCCGAAGGCGTGAACCTGCAATCGAACCCGGACGTGGCCAACGTCTTCAAGCTCGTCCAAGATCGGCGCATGGATGCGACCGTCCAAGACAGCCCCGCCGCGACATTCTTCCTCAAGGAGCAGAACCAACTCGTCGCCGTCGGCGAAGCGGTGCAGCCCGGCTTCTACGTGATCTACTACCGCAATGCCGATCGGGAGCTCGGCGCGGCGCTCGACCAAGCCATCGCCGAAGGACTGCGCGACGGCACCCTCGCCAAGATCTACAAGAAGTACGGCCTCTGGAACGAGGACCAAGAGCGGCTCTGGTACTGGCGGGACCAACCTTGGCCGCCGACCGATCTCGAAGAGGACGCCGACGCCGGGGAAGACGGCGCCGCGGCGAACCCGTGGCCGCGCTTGTTCCGCGAACTCTTCGGTGCCGCCGGCGTCACGGTGCTCCTCGCGGTCGTCTCGTTCCCGCTGGCGATGCTCGTCGGATTACTCGTGGCCGTCGGCCGGGTCTACGGTCCGTACTGGCTCGGTGTTCCACTGGGTATTTATGTCGAAGTGATCCGTGGCACACCGCTGCTCCTACAGTTGTTCATGATCTACTACCTCGTCCCCGAACTCATGTTCCAAACCGAATGGACGGGGCTGGTCTGGCTCGCCAAGAACCTGTCGCCGTTCCTCGCGGGGGTGCTCGGGCTGGCGCTGAACTACAGTGCCTACGAAGCGGAGAACTACCGCGCCGGCTTGCTCGCCATCCCGAAAGGGCAAATGGAAGCGGCGCTCGCCCTCGGCATAACGCGCCGCACCGCCATCCGCCGGATCGTCGTCCCGCAAGCCGTGCGGTTGGTAATCCCGCCGGTCACCAACGACTTCATCGCCCTGTTCAAGGACACCTCCGCCTGCTCGATTATCCTCGTGGTCGAACTGACGCGGAAGTACAACGAGCTCTACAACTTCAACCGCTCGCTCATCGTCGAACTCGCGTTCGTCACCGCCGGGCTGTACCTGCTCATGAGCTATCCGCTGTCCATCGTCGCCAACCGGCTCGAACGCCGGCTCAACGCACCGACGGGGGGACGCTGATGATCCGCGTGACGAACTTGGTGAAGTACCACGGCGCCAACCGCGTGTTGGACGGCGCGACCGCGACCTTCCGCGCCGGGGAACTCACCGCCCTCGTCGGCCCGTCCGGCGGCGGCAAGAGCACGCTCTTGCGCTGCATCAACGGATTGGAAACGTTCCACGAAGGCGAGATTCAAATCGGCGCCGACCTCAAACTCGTCGGCACCGGCGGCAAGCCCCACGACACCCGCGCGCTGCTCGGGATCCGCAAACGCGTCGGCATGGTGTTCCAGCAATTCAATCTGTTCCCGCACATGACGGCCTTAGAAAATGTGATGGCCGGGCCGGTCCACGCCCTCGGAAAGAGCCGCAGCGAAGCGGCCGAGACGGCGAAGAGACTGCTGGCGCGGGTCGGCCTGTCGGACAAACTCGACGCCCGGCCGGGGAATTTGTCCGGCGGGCAGCAGCAGCGTGTTGCGATCGCCCGCGCCCTCGCGGTTGAACCCACAGTGATCTTGTTCGACGAAACGACGAGCGCCCTCGACCCGAGCATGGTCGGCGAAGTGCTGGGCGTGATGCGCGACTTGGCGGGCGGCGGCCAGACGATGATCGTCGTCACGCACGACATGGACTTGGCCAAGCAAGCGACGGTCGTGCTGACGATGCGGGCCGGAAAAGTAGTTGAACAACCCGAGCGGGGGACGTGAGTCCCCCGTGTGCACGCGAAATCGTCTCGCAATTACACGGGGGGCTCATGCCCCCCGCTCTGAAATCAGTTCCGGAGCCACCCATGCCAACCCAATTGATCCGCGTCGGCCATTCGCCCGACCCCGATGACGCCTTCATGTTCCACGCCTTGGCGAACGACAAAATCCCCACGGGAGACTACCGCTTCACGCACGAATTGCAGGACATCGAAACCCTCAATCGGCGGGCGCTGAAGGGCGAACTCGAAGTCACGGCCGTGAGCATCCACGCCTATGCGTTCCTGCTCGACCGCTATGCCCTGCTGCCGAGCGGGTGCAGCATGGGCGACCATTACGGACCCATGATCGTGGCGAAGCAGAAGTACGCGCTCGCCGATTTGCCGGGGTTGAAGATCGCGGTGCCGGGGACCTTGACGACGGCGTTCCTCACGCTCAAGCTCCTCTTCGCCGATGTGGCGCCCGGCCGCGAAGTCCAATTCGAAGTCGTTCCTTTCGATGAAATTTTAAATGTCGTCGACGCCGGGAAGTTCGACGCCGGGCTGATCATCCACGAAGGACAACTCACCTTCCAAAATCAGGGCTTGCAACTCGTCGTCGATCTCGGTGTCTGGTGGCAGGATAAAACCGGCCTGCCGCTGCCGCTGGGCGGGAACGTCATCCGCAAGGACCTCGGGCCGAAGGCGATGGCCGATGTCAGCCGGTTGCTCCGCGAGAGTATCGTCTACGGTCTGGAGCACCGCCGCGAAGCGCTCGACCATGCCTTGCAGTACGCCCGCGATATGGACGTGACCCTCGCGGACAAATTCGTCGGCATGTACGTCAACGACTGGACGCTCGATTACGGCGACCGCGGCCGCGCGGCCGTGAAGCGCTTGCTCGACGAAGCGCACCGAGCGGGGATCATCCCCGCGCCGGTGGCGGTGGAGTTCGTTTCGTAGTGGACAGTGGCCGGTGGTCAGCGAAAAAGCACTCCGGCTGATAGCTGTCCGCTGATCGCCGATCACTGTTATCATGAAACCATGCTTCCCAAACTTATCGCGCTACTCGTTTGTCTCGGGGCTTCTCCCGCCCTCGCCGGCGCCTACTACTCCGGCGATGCGCGGAACGAACTCCCCGCGGAGTGGGCGGGCTTCCTGCGCGATCAGCGTGCGCTGCGACAAGCGGCCGATCCGAAAAGCGATTTCGCCCCGCTGCGCGATACGGCCGTCGATGCCGTGGTCAAACTCGAACAACTGAAGAAAACGCGCGATCTCACGGCCGACGAACTCGCCGACCTCGGGGCACTCTATTTACGACTGGGCCAACCGGAGAAAGCCGTCGGCGTTCTCCGCCCCGCCCTGCGACAACACCCCGAGCACTTTCGCATCGCCGCGAACCTCGGCAGCGCTTGGCAGCAAGCCGGCGACTTGGCCCAAGCGGGTGCCGCGCTCGAAGAAGCCGTACGGCTCGCGCCGAAGTCGAATCGGGCGGTCGAGGAACTGCACTTGAAACTCGTCCGCGGCCGCGCGAAGGAGAAGAAGGGCGCGTCGAACCTCGATGATCTGTTCGGCGCGGATTACACCGGCGATGCCAAAGCGAAGCTCCCCGCGAATGCATTGGCACTGGTGCAAGAACTGGCCTTGGTGCTCCCCTTCGATAGCCGACTACTTTGGCAACTCGCGGAACTCGCCAACGCCCACGGCGATATCCGCACCGCGGCGAATCTGCTCGACGGGGCCGTCGTCGAACTTGGGTTGCAATCCGAAGTGACGCGCACGCGCCGGGCGCGCTTCCGCGCCGCGGCCGACGAACTCGCGAAGAAAGAGGATCACGCCATCCACAAGGGGACGTTAAAGTTCGCTTCGACGCGGGTGTTCAAAACGCTCATCGACGAAACCAAACTGCCGAAGGTCGATCCGAAAGGGATCAACCGGCTGCCGTGGAGCGCCCTCGCCGAGACGACGCTGACCAAGAAGTTCGAACCCGAGTTTCTGAAGTACATCGGCGACCTCGACGGCCGCACCGTGACCTTCACCGGCTTCCTACGGCCGACGCGCAACGGCGACGGATTGGGCGAATTCCTGATGACGGAGATGCCCATCGGCTGTTGGTTCTGCGAATCGCCCGGGGCCACGCAGGTGATCTGGGTCGAACTCACCGACGGGAAAACGATCGACTTCACACGCGCCCCGATCCAAGTGACCGGGAAGCTGGAGTTGAACCGCACCGATGCGGAGTCGCATTTGTACCGGGTGACCGGGGCCATGGTGAAGCGGGTCGAGTAGGGGCACCCCTTGTGGGTG
>JAYTBD010000322.1:0-1836 GCA_043737155.1 Fimbriiglobus sp.
GACATCCTGCTGTACGACCCGTGGAAGGAACAGCCGCTGCCCGGCAAGAACGGCCGGCCGGCGACGCTGGCGGATGTTCGTGCGAACCCGCGCGAGTTGGCCATCTGGCTCGACAACAAGCCGTTCGCGTGGAACGTATCCGCGGAGGATTTGAAAACCGGGGAGATCTACCTGATCGCGTCGATGTCGTCGGTCGCCCTGCGGAACAAGACGCTCGAAGAGAAACTGGGCGCCGACATCGGCGCGAAGCTGTTCTCGAACTTGGCCGACATGAAGAAAACCGCCGAAATCGCGGCGAGGGGCGTCCCGGTGCGATTCTACAGCCCGGCGGACGAACCCTTCGCCCCGACGCGGGCGCTCAACACCTTCCTCCCGGTGGGCGAGGGCGGCACCGCGGTGGAAGTCTCCAACGTCGGGAGTCTCTTCGCGCGGTACATGATCGAGCAGTTGCCCAACAAGGGCCAGTTGTTCGCCATCCCCCCCGGGTTCGAGTACGACGAACCGAAGAAACGGCTGGTGGGCCAGGTGGCCGGGACCTTCCAGTTCGCGTTCCTCACGCCGCCCACGCCCCGGGAGAAACTCCAGCGCGGCCAGTTCGTGGAAGTGACCCGGACGCTCGTCGCGGTGCGCGATCACTTCAACAGCGCCGATCCCAAGCGGCGCGGCATCGACCCGACCGCCGCGGCCGCCGCGACCAAGGAATGGGTCGACGTTTTGAATTCGCTGTACGACCGCTTCAACCTCGCCGGGCCGGGGGATGGGGTCGCCCTCCGCGCGCAGATCGAGGAACTGTGGAAGCCGACGTCGCCGATCTTGAATGCGATCATCGGCGCGGCCGTCGCCCAGCCGGGCGTCGCGGAGGCGACGTTCCTGATCGCGCTGGCGAAGCACGAACAAGCCGAGCGCGCCGCGGCGAAGGCGGAGCGCTTGGCGGCCGCGGGCAAAGCGCTGCCGGCGGCGCGGACCGCGGCGACCGACGCCTGGGCGGAAGCTCGCGATTGGTGGAGCCGGTACGAAGCGTTCGTCGCGTTCCAAAGCCCGAACTACCCCGGCCGCGCGGAACTGGCGAAGCGCTTGACGGACCGGGCAAACGCGGGGAAGTAGGGAGAGGGTGGAAATGCAATCGGCACCCGGCGGTGCCGGGTGCCGAAAGAGGTTACTTCTTGATCTCGACTTTCAAAAGCGGTGGGATTATCGGAAATCGGCGTGCCGATGTCGCCAGAGGCGATATCGGCGGTTCGGGTTTCGTGGTAAGCCTGCTTCTTATCGATGAAGTAGCCGATGGCGAGCCATCGGCTAAGGGACTTGACTGGGCCCGCACTATCCACCGAGAATCTTGCGGTGATGTACCTGAAGCAACGGCGACTGGCCGTCCGTTTTGCCTTGGTGATCATCACGAGCGCGGTGTCCGTTCCGCTCGCCGGGGGGCCGACGAAAAAACTGGACCGAAGGAGCAAGTCCAAAAGTCCAATCCGTTGGATTTGAAAACTTCGCTCGAAGTCAAAGGGTACAAGCGTCTCCCACTCGTGCGGGACACGCTTGGGTCGTTGCATCTGACATACAAACTCGGTGGGCGTGAACGGAGCGCCCTTATCGATACGGGGGCGGACAATACAGTTTTCAGCGAGGTGTTGGCCAAAGAATTGAAATGCGATCTTACTGCGGAATCGAAAGCTCATGACAACATCGGCGGATCGGCGTCGATGAGGCGTTCGCGTGTCCCCGCATCCTGCGTCAAAGGGGATCTCGCCTTCATCGGGGATGTGATCGTTTGCGAGGATTTTGAGCGGAAGATGTTCGCTGGCGTTCGCGAGAAAAACGGCGTGAGCGTTTTGA
>JAYTBD010000323.1:0-1835 GCA_043737155.1 Fimbriiglobus sp.
GCCTTGGTGATGAAGTCGCCGCGTTTGCCGGGGAACAAATCGTTGATGGGCTGCGGCCGACCGGGGAAGAGCACGGTGCCTTGGTGCTGCCCCGGCAGAAACGCCGAGTCCCAGTTCTTGGTTCCGTTCGAAGCGAAGCCGCGGTGGTCCGGCATCACCACGAACGTCGGCAGGTTCTCGTTCAGCGTGCCGAGGCCGTAGCTGATCCAACAACCGGCGCCGGGGAATCCCGGCGATTGGAACCCGGTCGCTTGCAGGAATGTCCCTTGGCTGTGCACCCCGGTCTTGCCGACCATGTTGTGGACGAACGCGAGTTCATCCGCGACTTCGCCGAGCGGCGTTACCGTCTCCGAAAGTAACTTCCCGGATTGCCCGTACGGCTTGAAGTCCCACAGCGGTTTCAACCACGGCCCGAGGCCATCTTGGAATGCTTCGACCTTCTCGCCGAAGTTCGCCGGTTGGCCGTGCCGCTTCACGAGCTCCGGTTTGAAGTCGAAGAGATCGACGTGGCTGGCGCCGCCGGCCATGAACAACTGCACGACGCGCTTGGCCTTCGGTTTGTGGTGCGGCACCCCCTTTGCCCCCTCGGCCGCGAGGAGTTGGGACAGTGCTAACCCGCCGAAGCCGCCGGCGCTGGAGAAGAGAAATTCGCGTCGGGAGAGCATGGGCGTGAACCTCGGAGCGGTCGGGGCCATCGTAACGGGGTGGCGCGCACCACGCCAGCGGGGACTTGCCCGCGGTCGGACGGCGGCGTAATGTGGTGGTGTTGGCGAAGTGGCGGAATGGCAGACGCACTCGACTCAAAATCGAGCACTGAAAGGTTTGTGGGTTCAAGTCCCACCTTCGCTATTAATTCCCACCGGGACAAGCCCGGTGGCTCCTGTCGCAAATCGTTTTCGCCCGCCGTCACTTCCACTTCGCGGATAGGTCATTGAGCAACCGCGGAATGTAAGCGTCGTAGCGCGGATGGGGAACCTTGCCTTTCTTGGGCAATTTCCCGATCGCTGCCGCCACGTCCTTGGCTTTGTCCCCGCTCGCATCGAGCGCCTCCAACGCCGCCATCGCCACGAAGACGCCCTGCGTTTCCCACGACGCCAATTCGACGAGTCGCTCGAGCGCGGCTTTGCGGTCGTCCGCGCCGCCGTAGCGGGCCAAGGCTTCGGCCGTCGCCACGCCCACGGACGGGGACTTGTCGCCGAGGGCGGGCCGGAGTTCTTCCCGCGCGGCCTCGACCGCGGTCGCGCCGCGGATCAACATCCCCAGCGCGGCCCAGTAGCGGACCGCCGAGTCGTCGTCGCGGAACGCCGCCCGCAGTTTCGGGATGTCGTCGGCCGGGAGCTGCGCCGCCATTTCCGCGGTGTCGAGTATTCGCTGAAACGGAATCCCCCGCACGGCTCGGACACCGTCGTACGGCGAGGTTCCGTCGAAGCGCCCGTGGAGTTCGGCTTCGGGGAGAAATCCGACGTCGCGGATCTCGACCGCCAACGCCCGCTGCGCTTTCCGGAGCCGTGCGAGGGTCGCCGCGTGCACCGGGAGCGCGGCGAGGTTGGCGACTTCATCGGGGTCGGTCCGGAGATCGTACAGTTCCTCGGCCGGTTTCGTTTTCCAAAACGCGCTCTGCGCCGCGTTGAGTTTCCCATCGTCGTAAAGCTGCTTCCAGACCCGCGTCGTCGGCGTTTGGAACATGTACTCGACGTGCTGGCCGGGGATCTTGTGCGGCATGTAGTTGCGCACGTAGACGTACCGGCCGTCGGTCGCGCTGCGGACGAGGTCGGAGCGCTCGTCCATCCGCCCGCGGAAGCCGAAGGCGTAGGGCTGCCGGGCCGGGTCGCGGC
>JAYTBD010000324.1:0-1832 GCA_043737155.1 Fimbriiglobus sp.
TGTCGGCTTCGATCTTCGCGCGCGTCGCTCGCGTCAGCTCGAACGTGGTGCCGATGAGGTCGAGGCTGACGAGCGCCGCCCGCATGCCATCCTTCTCCAAGACGATGGCGCGGGCGTAGAGTTTGTCGAGGGTCCCCTCGGCGCCGCGCGCCGAATAGTACCCCGCCATCGGCGTCCCCTTCGGCGGGGTGATGTCGGCTTGGGCGGCGCCGACTTGCAAGTCGGCCGCGGCGGCGGGGGATGTCGCGAGGATGAGAAACCAGACGAGGCGCATATGCGAACTCCGAGTCGAGGGTGGGGACGAGTTTACCACGGAGACGCAGTACGGCTGAACGCCGATTGCTAGCGGCTGAACGCTATCGCATATCGACCGGTCAAAATGAGATGAGCCGTCGGCGATCGGCGACCAGCTTTCAGCAAAGTCCGTCGGGGCGCGGAATACAATCCCCGCATGAGCACTTCCGAAAAGTACCTCCGGCCCGATGTCATCCAGCAGGTGGCGCGGCTCGACCTGCGCGCCAAGTTCATCGTCGAAGGCTTTCTCACCGGGCTCCACGGCAGTCCGTTCCAGGGCTTCAGCGTCGAATTCTCCGAGCACCGCAAATACGTTTCGGGGGATGACCTCAAGGATTTGGACTGGAACGTCTACGCCAAGACGGGCAAGTACTACGTGAAGAAGTACAAGGCCGAGACGAATATGACGGGCTACCTCGTCATGGATCTGTCGAAGTCGATGGCCTACACTTACCGCCAACAACTGACGAAGTTCGAGTACGGCATCTCGCTCGCGGCGGCGCTCGCCTACCTGATGATCCACCAGCAGGACCCCGTCGGATTGGTCACGTTCGACACCGAACTGCGGACGGTGCTGCCGCCCAAGAGCAAGCGCACGCAGCTCGGCACGATGCTCTCGGTGCTGTCGAATTTGAAACCGACGGGCGACACCGACATCGCGCACGCCCTGTTCCAGATGGCTTCGCTGACGCGGAGCAAATCCTTGGTGATGCTGTTCAGCGACTTGCTGACCGACCCCGAGCCGGTGATCCAGAGCCTGTATCGCCTCCGGTACGCCGGGCACGAGGTGATCCTGTTCCACATCTTGGACGAAGCCGAGGTGACGTTCCCATTCACGGGGCTGGTGGAATTCGAGGATCCGGAATCGCTCGACAAACTGGAGCTCGACGCCCGCGGCATTCGCAACGAGTACCTGGATGGGATGAACGAGTTCCGCGCGAAGTACAAACGCGAATGCGGCCTGGCGAAGGTGGATTATGTGCCGATGGATACGAGCGTGAACTTCGACAAGGCGCTGCTCGATTACCTGATCCTCCGGCAGCGACGCTTCGCGTGATTGAGTTGGAGATGGCGGCTTGGTTTCCGAACCGTAGGCCGACGACAAGACGTTCCCCGCACGGCCACCGTCGCTATCGCGTCCGGCTAACGGTGCCCTTTCGCGCTGCCGTCTAAGCGCTTGTCCGCGGCGCCGATCAGCTTCCCCATTTTCAAATCGACCGCGATGCTGTGGGCGTCGCCCTGTTTGCTCGTGACCACGGTGTGGCCCAGCGCCTTCAACTTCTCGTCGAGCTTCGCGCGGCCGGGGAAGTCCTCGATGGAAATGCGATCCGGCAACCACTGGTGGTGCATCCGCGGGGCGTCCACGGCGGCGCGGATGTCGCCGCCGTAATCGACGTAATTAATCACGACGCACAGCACCGTGTTGATGATCGTCCGGCCGCCGGGGCTGCCGGTGACCAGCGCGAGTTTGCCGTCCTTCAGCAGGATCGTCGGCGTCATCGAACTCAGCGGGCGCTTGCCGGGGGCGGCGAGATTCG
>JAYTBD010000325.1:0-1831 GCA_043737155.1 Fimbriiglobus sp.
GCCACTTCTCGCGCCGACTGGTAGCGATCGTCCGGGTCCTTCGCGTGCAACTTCGCGATGATGTCGCACAGCCATTGCGGGGTCTCGGGGATGATCTCGCGGATGTCCCGCGGCGTCTCATCCGCGACGCGTTTCAACACGGCGACCGTGCTATTGGCACGAAACGGCGCGCGGCCGGACACCATTTGGTAGAGCACGCTGCCGAGGCTGAAGAGGTCGGCCCGCTGATCGAGCTTGTGCCCGAGGGCCTGCTCGGGGGCCATGTACATGGGCGTGCCGGCGATGATGCCGCTCTGCGAAATGCTGGCGTCGTCGGCGGCGCGGGCCAGGCCGAAGTCGGTGATTTTGACTTGTTGCCGAGGGCCACCCTCGATTAGCACGTTGGCCGGTTTGATGTCGCGGTGGATCAAGTCCGTCGCATGGGCGGCGGCCAGTCCTTCCGCGATCTGCCGGCCGATTCGCAACACTTCGGTCACATCGAGCGGGCCGTTGCGGTCGAGTTTCTGTTGCAGCGTTTCGCCGGGGATAAATTCCATCGCCAAGTACGGGAGCGGGTGTTCCGCGACTTCGTAGACCTGCACGACATTCTCGTGCCGGACCGCCGCCGATGTTCGGGCTTCGCGTAAAAACCGTTTCCGGGCCGGCGAGGTGGCGGCGAGTTGCGGGGCCATCACCTTGATTGCCACCACGCGTTGCAACACGTCGTCGAAGGCTCGGAAGACGATGCCGAAGCCGCCCTTGCCGAGGACTTGCAGCACTTCGTAATGGCCGATGCGACCGAGGGAATCCGGTCGTTGGGATGGTGCGAGGAAACTCAACTCTTCGGCCGCTTCGGAGTGATTTTTCGAGTTCGCCGCGAATTTCCCCTGCATGGTCACGGTGTTTTCCGCACCCGATTCCTCGCGGACTTGCCGAATCGCCGGCACATCGAGGAACTCGCCGCTGCGATAGTGTGCGGCCAGCAATTCGTCTACTTGCCCCCGGACAGCCGCGTCTCCGTTGCACGCTTGCTCCAGGTATCGATCGCGGGACTTCGCATCGGGCTGATCGAGGGCCGCGAGAAAGAGGTTTTCCAAGCTCATGGCGGAGACTCCAGAATCGATGGACTCGACAGCAATGCGTAATCCGGGCGCACCGCCGGCCAAGAATCGTCAGATTTTTTCGCCGGCCCCTTCGACCGCCCGTCGTAGCCACGCCCGCGCGAAGGCCCAATGCCGGCCGGCGGTCCGCTCCGTAAGTCCGAGAGCCGAGGCCGCCTCGGGGAGCGTCAGACCCCCGAAGTACCGCAATTGAACCAGTTCTGCCTTCAGCGGATCCTCGGCGGCCAATCGGGTCAGGGCTTCATCGAGGGCGAGCAAGTCTTCCCGTGGTTCCGGTGATGCGGCGAGATCCGGTCCGAGCTCGAGCCGCACGAGTTCACCCCCGTGCCGGACGGCGTTTTTCCGGCGCGCCTGATCCACGAGAATCCGCCGCATCGCTTCCGCCGCCGCGGCGAAGAAATGACCGCGGTGATCCCAATTCGCACCGTCGACGACGCCGACCAGCCGGAGATAGGCCTCGTGAACCAACGCGGTGGGTTGGAGCGTTTGGTGCGGGGATTCGCACGCCATCCGCGCGGACGCGAGCTTGCGCAACTCGTCGTAGACGAGCGGGAGTAGTTCGGCCGCGGCGCGGCGATTGCCCGCCGCGACCGCTTCGAGCAACACCGTGACATCGGTCATGCGGGCGAGTGTATCCGAGGGGGATTGCAAAAGCGACGGATAGATCGCTTCCGGTTCGCCCGACGGATTTGCGCAATCCGCGAGCCGGGTTGCGTGAGCGCCCGGAGTAA
>JAYTBD010000326.1:0-4681 GCA_043737155.1 Fimbriiglobus sp.
GCCGACACCGCGGTCTCGGCATCCCCCACCTCGTGCACGTAGCGGATCTGCCCTTGATCGAAGACGATGTACGTCGCCCGGTCGTAGAGGAGCACCACGATCAACCAAGCCAAGAAGAGCGGGATGCCGATGCCGAGATAGCCCGCGGCGTTCATCCGGATATCGATGTCCCCCAAGTAAATGAGGATCGGCGTCCACCAGCCGAGGAGCGCGAAAGTCACGGTGATGGCGACCATGCCGATGACCACGACCATCGACACGAGCCCGCGCAGCAGGATGGTGCTGGCCAGCGCGACCACGAAGAGCGTGGCGACAAAAATGACGCCGAGATTGTTATTGCTCGACACCGTCATCCCCGGTGTCCGCGCTTGACCCGCTTCGCGGGCCAGCGAAAACGATCGGCCTTCCGGTGCGACCAACGCCTCGCGGCCATCCTCGCGATTGTGGTCGACCACGGTTCCGCCGGGGACCACGGCCATCTGCTGACCTTCGGTGTACGTCACCGCAGCGAGGATGAACGCGACGAGCCAGACCGGCCACCAATAAAAGAGGTTGGAGTGCCCGTACACGATGAGGTAGTCGATCTTCTTGGTCGGGGCCGATTGCTCGACGGATCCGGGAACGGATTCGGGTACGGTGCTCATGGCGGTCCTGGGAGAATTCGAGGGTTCGACCCTGTCGGATTTCCCTGCAAGCGACGTGCCGCAATCGGTCCGACTTCCGAAGTCCGGTTTCGACTTCGGAAGTCCAAACGGGAATGCACGCCCTTTGCGAATTAGCCGGTCGTCGAGGACTTCGGAAGTCGTCACTTCTTCGCAATCGCATCGCCCCGGCCATCGGCATCGACATCCGCCGAAGCGAATTGGGCCAAAGCCCCCGTCGCCGCGCTCGTCGCGGTGCCGAAGGAAAAGCTCGCGCCGCGGACGGTGCCCGTGTTCCCCGCGAAGAGGTCGAAGATTTCGAGGGTCCACGTCCCGCGTGCCGCACGGCCGCCGAACCCGGCCAGCAGTTCCTCGGGCCGCACCGTCGCCCCGCGGATCAATGAACCGACCGAGAGCGTCGTCGTCGCCCGGTCGTCGAAGGTGATTCCCGAAAGATTCAAACTCCGCCGGTTGAACAGCGTGATCGTCCGGCCGTCCGGCGACCGCAGCCGAATTTGCAAGTCGGCCATCCGGGCGTGGGCCACGTCGAGGTTGACCGTGAGGCTCGACACATTGAAGATGTCGGTCACATTGAAGTTGATCCGCGTCGTGCGCTGATCCGCGATCGCCACATTCGACGCGGTCGCTGAGTAGTTTCGCCGTGCCGCGCTGGCCGGGGGCGGCGGAGTCGCGACGCCGAGCCGACCGGCGGCGGTGAACTTGTCCGTCGCCTCCATGCCGATGCCGTTGCCGTTCTGATCCATCCGCTTCGCTTGCGTATCCCAGATGTCCGGTCCGATGGTCGCGGAATAGTTGCCCGCGGCCGTCTGCGCGGCGAAGCTCACATCGAAGACGGAACGGTCGCTGTTGGCGGCGATACCGGTGACGGCGAGCCGGCCGTTCGGGCCTGTCAGCACCACATCGTCGGCGGTGAATGTCGGGGCGTTGATCTTCTTGTCGAAGGTCACACGGAGCGTGTTGAACGAGGTCGAATTCGCTCCGCCGAAGACCGAGGTGGTCACCTTCGGGCCATGGCCACCCCAGCGGAGGCCGAGCGCTGTCGGGGGCGGAGCAGTCGGCGGAACCGGTGTCGAGACGCTGAGCAGCTTCGCCAAGTTGACCCGTCCGCCGGTGCTGACCTTCCCCGTCAGTTCGCCCGACGTGTCCACCGACGTTCTCAACTTGTCGAGGATTTGCGTGTAGCTCCACGTCGGGTGCAGATCCCAGAGCAGCGCCAGTGCCCCGCTGATCACCGGCGCGGCCATCGACGTGCCGCTCTTGGTGATGTACCCGCCGCCGCGGGCCGTGCTGAGGATGCTCTCGCCTGGCGCGGCGATGGTCACGGACCGGCCGTAGTTCGAGAACCACGATAGCTGATCGCTCGACGATGTCGATGCGACGACGACGGTGTTGTTCGATTGCCGGGCGTAAGTCGCGGGATAGCTAGGCGTCGTGTCGTTGTCGACCTGCTCGTTCCCGGCCGCGATGACGACGATTACCCCGGCGGCGCGGGCGCGCTCGATGGCCGCGGCGAGCGTCGGGTCGGCCGCGGAGCCGCCCCAACTGTTGTTGAGAATCTTCGCGCCGTTGCGGATGGCGTAATCGATGGCCCGCACGGCGTCGCTCGTGTAGCCGCTGCCATCCGCGGCCATGAAGCGCAGCGGCATGATCCGCGTGTGTTGGGATACGCCGGTGACGCCGACGCCGTTGTTCCCCGTGGCCCCCACGATCCCGGCGACGTGCGTGCCGTGGCCGTTCTCGTCCATCGGGTCGGCGTCGTTATCGCCGAAGTCGTAGCCGCGGATGTCGTCGACGAAGCCGTTGCCGTCGTCGTCCCGGCCGTTGCCGGCGACCTCGCGGATGTTCGTCCAAATGTTCGCGGCGAGGTCGGGGTGCGAGTAATCGACGCCGGTGTCGATCACGGCGACGATGGTTTGCCCGGTGCCGGTGGTCGCGTTCCAACCCTCGGCGGCATTGATCTTTTGGAGATTCCAGAGTTCGCTCAGCCGCGGGTCGTTCGGCGTCTGCGCGACCGAGACGATGGAATCGCGCGCGACGGATTGGATATCCGGTTGCCCGGAGAAGACGGTGATCGCTCTGTCGAGGTCCACCCCGTTCGCCAGATCGACGCGGTAGATGCCGAGGCCGAGGGAGGTGACCGATTCCGCGAGCGGCGACTGGGCCAGCTTGGCCACGCTCTTCGCGGCCGGCGTGCTGTCCGTGTAGGTGACGAGTAAGTGATCGGTGGCAAAGGCCGCGACGGCGCTCGGCACGGTGCGGTCTTCGAGCCGTTCAATCTTCAGCAAGGTGCGATTCAAGGTTCGCTCCGCGAAACTGTAGCGGTTGTACCGGGCGAACCAATGCTACGACGGCTTGCGGCCCCCGCGCGGGAAAACGATGGTAACGATTCCGCCGATTGCGTCTAGCCCGATCGGCTGTGCCGGTTGTCGAAAGTGGGGTAGGAGCGGAGAATGGGAAGGTGTGGCGTCAAGTTTCCCAACTTGCCGTGGAACAGCTATTGCGTGATCTTGAACGTGGAGGGCTTGCATTCCCGGCAAGTTGGGAAACTCGCCGTCACAGAAGACGTCCGGAACACGAGGAACTCGGACTGATACAATCTCCCTCGTGGTGCGTTCCCCCTTCCCCGGAGTTATCCGATGTCCCTCGATCGCCGTTCGTTTCTCCTCAGTTCCGCGGCCGCTCTCGGCACCGCGTCACTCGGCCGATCCGCCGACGAGAAAGACCCCTACGGCGGGTTCACCGTCGGCATCCAGTCGTACACCTTCCGCAAGTTCAACTTCGAGCGCGCGCTCAAAGCGACCAAGGAACTCGGCTTGGGATTCGCCGAGTTCTACCGCGGCCACATCCCGACCGACAGTAAGCCGGAAACGCTGAAAGGCTTCGTGAAGATGTGCGACGAGTACGGCATCAAGCCGGTCGCCTTCGGCGTGGAAAACTTCAGCAAGGACCACGACAAGAACAAGAAGCTCTTCGATTTCGCGGTCGCCCTCGGGGTGCGCTTCCTCAGCGCCGACCCCGATCCGGACAGCTTCGACAGCCTCGACAAACTGGTCGAGGAGTACAAGATCGGCATCGCCATCCACCCTCATGGCCCTTCGGGCGGCGGCAAGATGCACCGCTGGCGCGACGCCGAGATGATCATGAAGACCCTGAAGGGGCACCACGAACTCATCGGCACTTGCCTCGACACCGGCCACCTCATCCGCGCGGCGCAGCTCGAAATCAAGCTCGACCCCATCGAGCAGATCAAGATCATGGGCGCCCGCAACTTCGGGCTGCACCTCAAGGACCACGACAACAAACGCAAAACCGACGTGCCCTACGGCGACAAGACCGGCGTGCTCGACGTGCTCGGCGTGTTGAAGGTGTTGAAGGACGTGAAGTTCAAGGGGTACATCGCCATCGAATACGAAGCCAACGAGAACGACCCGACGGGCGATGTGAAGAAGTGCCTGACGTACTTCAAGGAGCAAGTGACGAAGCTGGGGTGAGTGATTCGGCTCGTCAGAGCCGGACGCGTCAGCGACGTTCGAGCAAGCGCCGTCAATAACAATTGTTTAGGCCACAGAGGGCGCAAGCGGTGGACGACCCACTGCCATCCGACGTCACGGCTCGCTTAGCTCGCGATTTTGGCGAGCGTGCAGACGCGGTGGCAGGCCTTCTGCTGGCTGGTCGCCGAATCGGCAGTGCCGATTGCCTCAGCGATCGTCTTGTGCGGTGCATCGTGTCGGCTGCGTGCGGCGACGAGGGACGTGTGCGCTCCTTGCTCGACCTGGCACGGCAAGACTACCGAGATGTTATTGTCGCTGGCGAATACGATGGGCACCAGCGTCAAGTGAGAGATCTCCGGGCGTCATTCCTCCTTGACGGCCCTGCAGAGTCCTGGGCTTGGGCCAGCGAGGTGACCCGCCTGCTGGCCACACGCGGATATCGACTCACGGCGCTGGAGACGCACACCGCGACCGCCGGGCCGTTCAAGTACGACTCGGACTGGGGCGAGGCCGGGCAACATTTATCGG
>JAYTBD010000327.1:0-4679 GCA_043737155.1 Fimbriiglobus sp.
GGCTGCTTGATCGACGTGGCCACCGGCGCGATCGTCGCCCGGGGCCTGTCGATGCCGCACTCGCCCCGCCGGCACGACGGCCGGCTCTGGCTGCTGGAATCCGGGTTGGGTCGTCTCGCGCTAGTTGATCCCGCGGACGGTCGAGGGCAGACGGTGGCCGAGGTGCCCGGCTTTGCGCGGGGGTTGGCCCTCGCGGGATCACACGCATTCATCGGACTGTCCAAAATCCGCAAGACGTCGGCCATGGACGGCGTGCCGCTGGCGGAACGGCGGGACGAGTTGAAATGCGGCGTCGCGGCGGTGGACCTTCGAAGCAGCCGGGTCGTCGCCCTGCTCGAATTCCAAACCGCGGTGGAAGAGATCTTCGACGTCCAAATTCTGGCCGGATTTCGCTTCCCCGAAGTCGTCGGCTTCCAGCAAAAGACCATCGAGCACACGTTCATCGTCCCGCCGCAGAGCAACGTGGGAGGAGTCGCTTAGCCCAATTCGCCGATGGGAAATCAGCGAGGGTCTATGCGAGGTGTTCATCAACGAGAAACGGACCAAAGCCGTGCTTTCAAAAGGCCGTATAGCAGCTCGCACAGATTGCCCGACACCTCTGACGAAGAATTCGAACATCCAGACGTGGATCGTGATTTCGGCCACACACGGCGCGTATTGTTAAATGGCTATGATTTCCTAGACCCTGCACCCAACTTCTTACTATGACGCTCTTCGGCCTCTTCCACAGAGTGGGACTGTGTCAGTCGCCGGTCCGCATTGGCCAGCTGGACTAGCGCGCAATAATGCTCGTGCAGAGTCTGGACTTCTCCCTCGGTCAGATCTTCGACGTTGATCAGCCGGTTGTTTGCCCCCCTTGACCGCGGCCACCAGTTCGTTCAGCTTCAAGTGGACCGCCCGGAAGTCCTTGTTTTGGGCCTCAAGCCGAAACGGGCTTAGTTCAACTATACCCTCGACTTCAAGGACATTGAATAGTTAGGCCACCGCGGGCGACCTCTGCCACGGCTGACCCATCGCGGCCCGCGATGCTTGCCAGCCCAGCGGCAGGTCGGCCAATTCTGCGACGCGGGGGTCGCGCCGGACCATTTCGGCGAGGCTGACCACCATACCGTCGGCGACCTCGGACGCCACGCCTGTCAAGAACTGCCAGCGCCCGTCCTCCGCGTCGTGGGCGACGAACAGAATTGGTTCGCCACCCCGGACGATCTGCCGGACGGTGATGGCGGCCGCCTTCGGGGGGTCATCGAAAGGCCAGTCGTCCATCGGATGCATCTCCGCCGCCTATGGCGGGTCTATCCATTGATAGGCTGACCGCGCCGGAACCTTCGCTTCCGGATTCGCTCCGTTTGGATGCCAAGTTCGCACTCACCCCAATTCAAAATCCAGGCTGGACGGCCAGTGCTTTGCAGAGCACTTCGTCTGCAATGCCACGACCGACTACTGCGTACTGCATCCTCCAACTTCCGCTTCATCTTCGAAGATGTCCAACCACGTTCTTCGGCATGCGTAGTCAATCATCCACGCCTCTTACTTGCCCAAGAACTGGTGGAACATCGTTGGGAACAGCCCGCGATTGGAGCCGGGCACTTTCTATTTGAACGCCATCGACGCGGTTTCCCTGTATTTGGCCATGGGTCGTTGCAGCGACCGGGTCCGAGTCGAGTTTGAATCGAACCAAATCGCCATTATCGAGTCTGCTGCGAGGGGTTCGGCGTGGTTCGAGCCGAATCGCTATCGGACTGGGCTCGGTCCGAAATCGGTGGTGGCGCGATCGAGCAAGAATCGCGGAAGAGCACGGTCAAGATCATGCTCAGGATGAGGATGGTCATGCCGAGGACCTGCTTCTCGGAACTGTGTTGGATCATTGGCATACTCAATACCAGTGGCGCGAGAATCGGAGATCGTTTTCGTCACTCACGTCCTGAAAACGCAACTCCGATGCCGTTGCCGAAAGCCTTAAATTCATCCATTTTGACTCGGTCGATAGAAGCAGGCGATGGACGGCAAGCGATCATGTTGGGCGTTCGCGAACCATGCTCAATGGTCCGTCGAAGGAACAATTCCAATCAGTGCGCGACCGGCGTCATAGCGGGAGGTCAGGCCTGGCTGCGGGAATAATCCACCGCCGAAGATCGCGGCGGCGAGGGCGATGATGGCCGCTCGCTCCGCCAGAGTGACGCGGAGTACCGTCGCATCCGCATGTCGTCGCCCGGTGAAGAGTGCCCCGTAGGCCCTCATCAGAGCGATGCCGTTCAAACCTGAAACGAGAATGACGATGAGCCCGATCCAGAGATTCGATTCGAGCGTGCCGTCGATCAGCAGCTCGGCGGAGACGAAGCCGAGCGTGCCCGGGAAGCCGACGCAGGCGAGACCGGTCACGAGAAACGCCACGGCCAACTGGGGCGAGCGGGCGTAAAGACCGTGGTATTCATTCAGGGCGAGGCGGCCGTGACGGGCTTCGACCGCCCGCAAGACGATGGTCAACCCGCCCGCCGAGATCAAGACGGAGTACCAAAGGGCCAGCGCGCCCGTGACGCTCACGCGGGTGTGCACCTCCAACCCCACCAACACCAGCGCTGAAAAACTGATGAAGAGGTGGGCGAAGAACCGTCGCGTCTCGGTTTGGACGATGGCCATGCCGCTGGAATACACCGCGGTGGCCAACGAAAATATCGTGACTGCGCTCAACAACCAAGGCGGAGCCACGGGAACGGCCAAGCGGACGGCGACGTAGACTCCGAGCATCGGCGTGACCATCAGAACCGCCGAACTGAAGGAACCGTTCTCGATGAGGTCGAGGACCCAGAGGTGCATCGGGAAAACTCCGGAGCGGATCAGCACGGCCAGGATCAGAAAGATGGCCCCCGGTTCCCGATGGCCGTTCGCAACGAGGGCCCAACCTCCCACCAACGAAGCCACAAATGGAATCATGTGGAGGACGTAAAGAGTGGTGGGCTTCCCGGCGCGTTTCAAATCGAAGAAAGCAGGGACGCAACAAACCGCACTCAACCCGACGAGGAGCCGAGGATCCTCGGTGGCGAATACCGCCAACCGCAGAGAGAGCGAAATCAGATACCGGACGGCGCCGAACGATTCGGCCTTCCAAGTCGACGTCGTCATGGCCATCGAGAAGTGCAGCAGCGCGATGACGGGCAGCAGCGGCGCGGTCAGTTCATCGATCCGGAAAATCGGCCCGTCGCCGCCGTTGAGTCCGGCGTAGTGCGTGAGCCAAGCCGCGAAAGTCGCCGCGAACGCCGCGGCGCAGGTGATTGTGCAAACGCGCAGGGCGAGAAGTCTGTCGCGGATCAGTGCAACGGGTAGTGCGAGGGCGAGCGGAGTCGCCACGGCGATTTCGAGCCACGGGAGCGGAATCGGGTTCATGAGATCGCTTCCTCCAACTGAGGCTCGCGCGCTCTCTCCGAAACACGCACGACGACGACCGGCGGAGCGGCTACACCCGTCGGGGCGATTCCGTTCAACCGATTCATTGATCGGGTTTCCCACGCGGTCAAGAATTGAAAGAGCGTCGCGAAGGGTTTCGCCACGGCGGCGTCGAGGAGGTCATCCAGATAGCCGCGTTCCAAAGCGAAGCGGTACAGCCCAATTCGGAAGCGAGTCGGCGGGCCAGCGTGATTTCGGGGCAGTTTCTCCCCGAGGGCATTCTCCATGATTTTGTAATCGAGGAGTAAGCTGGGCGCCCGCAAGAATTGCAGCGTGCGCAGGCAAGCGTGACCCAGGAGATGGACGAGAGCGATGTAGCGAAATCCCAAACCGATCTCGGCAACGATGATCCCCACCTGCGTGAGCGATGCGAACGAGAGTACCGATTTGATGTCCGTCTGCACGCGACCGACGAAGTGGCCGTACACGGCCGTGGCCAGTCCGAGCGAGACGGCCGCCGCGGCCAAGTAATCGGACCTCTCGAATAAGGGGCTGACGCGGAGAAGGAGAAATGCCCCGAGGTGGACCGAGAGAGCCCCGTAGAAGACCGCGCTCGACGGGGTCGGCCCTTCCATGGCCCGCGGCAGCCACCCGCAGAATGGGAGTAGGGCCGATTTCCCCGCCGCGGCGACCAACAGCAATCCGCCGATCACCGCGGCATTGAGCGGAGAAATCCCGGCGATTTCGTTCGGCCAAACGCCTTCGCCGACGAGTTTGTGAAAATCCCCCTCGCCGACCAACCGGTGGGTCAGAACGGCGGCCAACAGCAGCGCCGCATCCGAGATCCGGTAGATGACCCAGACCCGGTAGCCGTTGCGGACCGGCGCGGGCCGGTCGTTGAAGAAGCCGATCAGCAGAACCGAGGAGAGGCCGACGAGTTCCCAGCCCGCGTAGAGCGTTTCGACCGTGCCCGCGACCGCCGCGGTGACCATGCCCAGCGCGAAGATCGAATAGAGCATGAAGAAGCGGTGGTAGCCGCGCTCCCGGTGCATGTACCGCTGGGCGAAGGAGGCGATCGTCCCGCAGAGAACGAAGATCAAGGCGCAAAAGGGGACCGACAATCGGTCGAAAAGCAGTTCGATGTGGAAATGGTAATGCGGCGGAATGGTCACCCAGACCCCGAGGTCGATCAGCACCTCGTATTCGCCGGTGATTTGCATCCCCGTGAAAATGCCCAAAGACGCTATCAGACCGACCGCGACGCCCAGTTGCAAGATGCGGTGGGTGAGCTTCTCGCC
>JAYTBD010000328.1:0-4675 GCA_043737155.1 Fimbriiglobus sp.
AATGCTCCGTCCAACTGCTGGCCGGGGCTTTGCCGCCGTTGATCATCAAGAACGAGAGATTCGGGTCGGCCAGCATGTAGTACATGGCCAACGTCGTGCTCATGGCCCGCGCGTCGGTGAGCGCGACGCGCGTCGTCAGGCTGTCCAAGATTTCATACGCCCGACCGCCGTTGAGCGTGCGGCGGTAGGACACCGTCGCCGCGAGATCCTCGAACATCACGTGGTTCGCTTGCAGCGGACGGAGCGCGAACTCTTCCAGATACGTCACGCCGTTGCCGATCTGCGAGTTCACCGACGCCCCGCCCCCGGCCGTGTTCGACACGATCCACTTCGACCCGATCGAACGGTTGAGGATGCCGAGCAAGTCGCCGTACTGTTGCGCGTACCGGTCCACGGGTTCGATCAACAAGTTCGGATCGACCGGCAGACGGCCCGTCGAATTATCGACGAAGAAGCCGCTCGCTTTGGGCAGCGCTACGAGGACGCGGCGGTGGTAGTCGACGACCCAGTTGCGGAACTCGACCGAACCCACGTTCGTGGCGAACCGATTCGGACCGTAGAACGGGAAGCTCAGTCGAGATTCGTACTCGAAGCGGGCGTTGAAGCCGCTGCGCCGACGGGCGTACTCGGAATCTTTCAGATAGCCATCGCGGTCGAGGTCGGCCGAGGAATCGAACGCCGGGATGGTGCCGACCTGGTCTTTCTGCTGGACGTAGTCGCGGCCGAGGATAGTGCGGAAGACCGGGGCGACTCCGCCGACGGACGTGACGACGCGGACGTAGTAATAGCGGGCGCTACCGTCGATGCTGGCGGTGACCCAGTTCGCGGGCGGGTCGAAGAGGTATTGCCCGCTGCGGCGCAAGCCGCCGGTGGAATCGCTCAGCGTGGTGAGCCGGCTCCAGCGCGTCGGGTTGCCGTTGGCGTCGACGGCGCTGACGTATTCGAGGTCGCCGCGCCAGTTGCCACTCGCCCCACTCTGCAGGTTCACGTTGATCTCGCGAAAGCGCTCGGTGTTCCCGATGGCGACCGCTTCACCCGCTCGGGCGAAGGAATTCGTACTCGTCCCGCTGCGCGCGGTGCTCGTGATGTCGAGCCAATCGGTGGCGTTGCTACCGCGGAGCACGGCCCAGAAGTTGTCGACCGGGGTCGCCGAGGCGCTCATGCCGTCGGCGCGGGTCGCTTGCTTCACGTGGTAAAACGCCGCCTCGCGGTCGTAGCGCATGCGATCCGCGTAAGCCAGCCAATCGGTCAGAAGACTCAAGTAAAGGTTGGTCGTGTTCGTGTACACCATTTGCGGGGTCGTCGGGCTGACTTGGGCGATGCCGTTCAAATACGCGATGTTGGGAATGACGAGATCGATGCTGTTCCGCAACAAATTCTGCTCGAAGCTCGTCATGGGCGTGCCGTGGTACGCTAGCGCTGCCACCCGGATGTGACCGTAATTCCGCGGTACGCTCGGCAGCGCCGGGTTGCCCACGGGCACCGGAATCGGCGTGGGAGTAGGTGCGGGGGTAGGCGTTGGAGTCGGTGCAGGCGTAGGTGTAGGGGTTGGCGTCGGTATGGGGGCGGGCGTCGGCGCGGTATCCGGCGGCGGGTTCGGGATGGTCGACGGTTTATCGGCTTCCGTTGGGATCGCGGTCGGCCACGTCATGTTGACGGGCGCCGCGTTGACGAGGAAGTTGTCGAAGAGGAGATCGCCGGCGACACCCGAGCCGCGCGATAGCCCGGCCAAGCCTCCGCTCGCGATGGAGCCGTCGGTGAGGCTCACGGCCCAGACCGGCGAGAGTCCCCAATTGCCGGAGGCGTCGAGGTATTGGCCGGTGTCGGACCGCGAGATCTGCACGCGGAGTTGGTCGCCTTTGACGACGAGCGAGGCTTGGATCCAAACTCCGCTCGACCACGTCGTCGATTCGAGGCGCGCGAGTCTCGTGCTCACGCCGTTGATGACTTTCACAACTTCGATTTCGAGACCGCGTTCAACGGTCAGCCCGTAATACGTCGGCCGCGAGGTGTTCACGCTCGAACCCCGGGCGAAGATCCCGGCCGGGGTGAGGCTGTCCACGAAGATTGACGAGGTCACTTGGGCGTCGGTCGGCACCGGCTGCGTCATCCAGATGCGAGCTTGCCCCGTGCTATTGGCCGCGAGGTCGAGGGTTTCGTCGCCGAGGGTGGCCACCGTGACGGTGCCGCTCCCGACGTACTGCGACCAACCCGACGGCAATCGCTCGGCGGCAACCCCGGCGAAGCGCTCCTCGCGGATGTTCCCATTCGGCCCCGCTTCCACGGAGCCGATGCGCAAGCTGTCGATGGCCACATCGCCGGAGAGTCCCGCTCGGCGGGCGAAGCCGACCATCCCCCCGGTGGGTATGGAATCGTCGACCTTCTCGATGGCCGCGACCGGCGTCCGACTCCATTTGCCATCGGCACCGAGGTACTGGTTGGTGTCGCCGCGATTGAGGTAGACCCGCAGGGTGTCCCCCTCGGCGCGGATTTTGATGGTCGCCCATTTGCCGCTGATGTACTCGGTCGAACGCACCGTCCCGAGCACCGTCGTCACGCCGCGATTGACTTCGAGCAGTTGAATTTCGGTTCCGCGGATGACGCTCGCGGCGTAGTAGGTCGGCGTCGCGGTGTTGAGGTTCGCCCCGCGGACGAGCAACTGGACGGGGACGGTCGTGCCGAGATAGACTGCGGCGGAGACTTCGAGATCGGCGGAGTAGTTCGTATTCAGCCAAGCCCGACCGGAGGCGATGCTCGACGCCGCGGAGAGGAGTTGACCTTGGTCGCCGAGCCCGGCGGCGCCGGCGTCGATGCGGAACGCGGGCGCTTGCGCGTCGGAGTTCCACTGGCTCCAGTTGCTGGGCAGACCGGAGGCGGTGGACCGTTGAAACGGTTCGACGAGCCACGACCCCGCCGAGGGCAGCTCCCGGGATTCCAGCAGTTCGATGGCCAGCGACACGGGTCGCGGGGGGGTCGACGTGGCCATGCGTGGACCTTTCGGCCGACTCGGCTATCGCATGATGCATCCGTGCACTCGCGACTCCGAGGGGCCGGCACGATAACGGGCGGAACGGGAGTGTCAACGGTAGAAATGTCCGATTCGGCGCCGCTACGCCATATTTTTCCACCGCGGCAGACATGGGAAATTGGAACTTGACCCGCCGACGGTGGCGTGCGAGATTCTAGACCTCTCCGGGGTTTCGCCATGCGCGCCGTATCACGTCGTCAATTCCTCGCCGCCGGAGGTATGAGCTACTTCGGTTTCGATCTGGCCGGGCGGGTCGCCGCGAGTCCGGCGGCCAAGCCGCGCCCGAAGCCGGCCAAGTCGGTCATCATGATCTGGCTCAGCGGCGGAGCCTCGCACATCGACACTTGGGACATGAAGCCCGACGCGCCGGAAGAGTACCGCGGCATCTTCAAACCCGTCGAGACTTCGGCGCCGGGAATCCGGCTCTGCGAACACCTGCCGCATTTGTCGAAGCAAGCCCACCATCTGGCCATCGTCCGCTCGCTCGGGGATCACGGCCGCGGCACCGGCGATCACCACGCGGGCTATTACTACGGCCTGACCGGGCACGCCCCGGATCGCACCTTCCACCAGTTGTTGAACACGCGCACGCCGTACTCGACCGATTGGCCGGCGATGAGTTCGGTCATCGCGCTCAAGCGACCGCCGCACCCGCAGTTTCCCTCGGCAATCACCCTGCCACAAAAAGAAGATGCACCCGAATACACGCGGCCGGGGCAGTTCGCCGCGCGCTTGGGCATCGAGCACGAACCGGTTTTCGTGGAGGGTTACCGCGAGAAGCCGCTCGACTTCGCGGTGCCCGCTCTCACGCTCAGCGGCGATGTCCCCGGAGAGCGGTTGCGAGATCGGCGCTCGTTGCTCGGGGCGCTCGACCGGGCGCAGAAAGTGGCCGAGAATTCCGGCGCCACCCGCGAGTTCGGCATTCCGCAGCGCAAAGCCTTTACGCTGCTGTCATCGCCGAACACGAAAGCCGCATTCGATCTCCGCGCCGAACCGGAGAAGGTCCACGAGCGGTACGGGAAGGGAATCAACTCGATGACGATGCTAATGGCGCGGCGCTTGGTCGAAGCGGGCGTGCCGTTCGTCACGGTCTTCTGGAAGGGCTCCGAGGAAGTGAACAAGCTCTGCAAGAGCGGCGGCGGGTGGGACACCCACGGGAACAACTTCGTCTGCTTGAAGGATCGTTTGCTGCCCGAGTTCGACCGTCCGTTCGCGGCTCTGCTCGACGATCTGCATCAGCGCGGCTTGCTCGAAAGCACGCTCGTCCTCGTGACCAGCGAGATGGGTCGCAAGCCGAAAATCGGGGACCTGCGCTCGAGCGGAGTCGGCGGCGCCGGGCGCGACCATTGGACGGCCTGTCAATCGGTGCTGCTCGCCGGCGGCGGGATCAAAGGCGGCCAGGTCTTCGGCACGACCGACAAGCGCGCCGAGTTTCCCGATCAGAACCCCGTCGCCCCGGAGCACATCGCCCGCACCGTCTTCCACGCGATGGGCGTCGACGACCTCCAAGCCACCGACCGCGAAGGCCGGCCATTCGATTTGATGGAAGACGGCCGTGTATTGACGGAATTGTTTTGAAAGAGATTGCGTAGGTCACGCTCTGCGTGACGCCGGTGAGCTTTCGGGACGGGCACGGCGTCACGCAGA
>JAYTBD010000329.1:0-1825 GCA_043737155.1 Fimbriiglobus sp.
ATTTGCGGGAAGTCTGTCACGCAAAGCATGACCCGCAAGATCGTCCACTCGAGAATGCCAGGTCACTCTTCCGGCCTGAAAGGCCGGTTCTGTCAGCCCAGGTCGGAGTTGGCGGAGCCAACGGAGGCCTGGGTTACCTGCGAGAAACAGAAGTCCGGCCTGTAGGGCCGGTTCACGGCGAGAAATGAACCGGCCTTACAGGCCGGGATCTTTACTCCTCCCGGTACCCAGGCCTCCGTTGGCTCCGCCAACTCCGACCTGGGCTGACAGAACCGGCCTTTCAGGCCGGAAAACCACGGCCTGGCATTTGTTTCCTGACTGTCAGTAGCCGGCCAAGGGACGCGCCCCTCAACTCGCCGCATGAATCGGCTTCGCATCCAACGTGAACACCATCACGCTCTCCCCGGTCTTGGTGCTGATGTCCGTGTGCAAGCTGATCACCCCGACCCCGAGGATGTCCTTCACCACGGCTTCCAACAGCGGTCGGCCGTGCTCGACCAACTCCAGCCGCATCCGCTTGATCAAATCGCGCCCGCGACTGCGCTCTTCGACCTGCGCGAGTTTTTGTTCGGCGGGGGTCAACACGCCTTGGAGCCGCACGAGGATCATGTCCTCCAAGAGGAACGTGCGAACCGAGAGCGGCCCGCGGCCCATGTATTCCTTCTTGAAGCGAATGATGGCTTGGCCGATCTCCGCTTCGAGTTCGCCTCGCGTTTTCATCGGACTCCACCCCGCAACACCCGCAGCGCCGCCTTCATGGAGTCGAACGCGAATTCTTCTTCCCGCAAACCCGCGAGCGCACGCCATTCCATCCCGGCGACACCGTCCAACTCTCGCGCCGATTCCGGGTTCAACGCCGTGCCCGTGAACAGCAGATCGCACACCGGATAGGTCACGCCCAAATACGGATAGAGGTTCGGGAACGAGGCCAAGAATCGCACGTCCGTGATCTCCAAGCCGACCTCCTCGCGCACTTCGCGGCGCAGGGCGTCCTCCGCCGATTCGCCGATGTCGACAAAGCCACCGGGGATGCCGAGCATTCCTTTGGCGGGATCCTTCGCCCGCCGGATCACCAAGTAGCGCCCGACGGCATCGGTCAGGAATGCCCCGGCCGAGACCGTCGGGTTGAAGTAGTAGGTGAAAGCGCATGCCGGGCAGCGGAACGGGTTGGTGCCGGGAGTGGCGGCGATCCCACAACCCGGGCAGTGGCGGAAGCAATCGATGGGGCGCATAGAATCTACCGAGTGCGGAGTTTGGAGCGCGGAATGCGGAATGAAATCGAAGAGGGGTGATGGATTTGATACTCCGCACTCCGAATTCCGCACTCCGAATTTCTTTCAAGGATGGGCCATGCGGATATTGCTGACGAACGACGACGGAATCTACGCCCCCGGGTTGCGGGCGCTCCGCAAGGAACTGATGAAGCTCGGCGAGGTGACCGTGGTCGCCCCCGCCACCGAGCAGAGCGCCACCGGGCATTCCGTCACGCTGCTGACGCCGCTGCTCGTCACCGAAGTTTTCGACGACGCCGATCAGAGCTTCCTCGGTTGGGCGGTCGAAGGCCGGCCCGCCGACTGCATGAAGCTGGCGCTGCTCGAACTGCTGAAGGAACCGCCGGACATCGTTGTGAGCGGGTTGAACGCCGGATCGAATGCGGGCATCAACGTGCTCTACTCCGGCACCGTTGCCGCCGCGATCGAAGCCGCCTTTTACCGGCACACGGCCATCGCCTGCTCGCTCGAATACACGAAGGATGCCCGGCTCGATTGGCCGCGCGCCGCCGAGTACGCCCGCCGCGTCGTCGAACAAATCCTCGGGCACACCC
>JAYTBD010000330.1:0-1824 GCA_043737155.1 Fimbriiglobus sp.
TGGGCGGCGCTCCAACACGCCAGCGGCGGCGTCTGGGGCGGCTGCGTTTACGACGCCGAAGCGATCTCGGCGAAGCTGATGGGGGGGTAACCAGTTCCACTCACTTCTTCGCCCCTTCCAACAGCTTCTCCAATTCGCGGGTTTGCTTCTCGACTTCGTTGAACCGCGCGGGCCACGTTCGAGCGCGGAGCTTTTTCACCGACTCGGCGGCTTTGGCCCACTCCTTCTCGTGGAGTTGCGCCGCGGCCAGTTTCACCAAGCCGGTCGGCTCCAGTTTGCGAATCTCGGCGACGCGCTCCCAGTGCGCGATGGCCTCGGGCCAGCGGTTCTGTTTCTCGCGCACTTCCGCCAGCAGCGCGTGGCTCTCCGATTCGTTCGGCAGCATTTCCACGGTCGACGTGTAGGCCCGCTCCGCGTCGGTGGGTCGCTTCAACTCCGTGAATCGGCGCCCGAGTTCGGCGTACAGCTTGATCTCCCGCCGCGACAATTCGACCGCGTCGAACAGTTGCAGCACGGCCCCCTCCTTGTCGCCGATCTTGTCGAAGCAGGCGATCAGCAGTTCGTAGACCTCGGCGTCGTTCGGTTGTAGCTCCCCGGCCAAACGGAGTTGCGGGATGGCCCGGGCGTGCTCGTTCTTTCGGATCAGCGCTTGACCGAGGGCTTTGCGCACCACCGCGCTTTGCAACTTTTCGGCGTCGAGGGCCGCGATGTACTCGGCGAGCTTCGGCGCCCCTTCGAGAATCTTGACGAGGTGGTCGAGGGTCTCCTTCCGCCGCGCGTGACCGGATGGCCACACGACCACGGCGGCGCTCGCCATGTCCACCGCTTCCTTCGTCTGACCGAGGCCGGCGTAGGCATCCGCCGCGTTCGTGTAGTGCCGGTGGAGCGCGTCGGCGCCGCGGCCGGGCTGCGACCGCTGATACTGCGCGAGCAGTTCCTTGTAGTATGCCACCGCTTGGACGAAGAGGCGGTTCTCCAGAGTGCTCTCGGCGAGCATCGCCGAGACGCTTTCGCTCCATCGCTCCTTGGCGCGGAAGTATTCGTCGGTCTCTTTCCAAAGCGTCAGCACTTCGGTTTGCTTGCCGGTCTTGAAATAGGCCCGCATCAGCAGCGTGCGGTATGGCAAGTACTCCGGCCGGCGCCGCACGTGCGCCACCAGTAGCGGAATCGATTCCGCATAGCGGTCGGTGCGTTGCAAATAGGTGATGAGGTGCCACTCGCCGGTGTCGGACAGCAGCTTGCTTTCGTGCGCGGCGAAGAGAATCTCGATGGCGCGCTTCTGTCGGGGCAGCGCGTCGAAGAGGTACTCTGCGATATACTCCACGGACGCGCCCGATGCTTTGCGCTCGGCGTAAACCTCGTCGGCGACTTTGGCGAAGTCGGCTTCCTTCGCGGCCCAAAAGTGGCTGTGCCGACGGTCGTAGATCGACCGGCCGAACGACTCGCGGGTGCGCAGGTCGCTTCGCAGTTCGACAAGCACGTACTTCAACAAGCGCGGCTCCAACTCGCCGAGATCCTTCGCTTCGGTGCGCCAAACTCCGAGGCGGTCGCTGTACTGATTCCAGACGTTGCGGTTCTCGTAGCGCAGCCAATCGGGTTCGCCGTCGACGCGGTCGAGGAGGAATGCGATCCCCTCGCGCGGGCCCGCCAAATCGTGCAGAGCGTTGGCGACCTCGCGGACGACGTCGTCGTGATTCACCGCTTGGTCTTTCAGGATCGCCGGCAAGCGCTCGAAGGCGAACGCTTTCAAGTCACCGGGCACACCGGCGAAGTTCAGTTCGTGAGCCGTGCGATAGATCCGGACCACTTGAAGCAGTAGTGCGT
>JAYTBD010000331.1:0-4664 GCA_043737155.1 Fimbriiglobus sp.
GAGATCGACGACGCGGGCATGACTCTGGTCAATGTCCACGCCAACTTCGCGTTTATGATGGATGTCGAGCGGAAATTGGAAGCGCAGCGGGAGGCGGCACGGTACGCTGCGTACACCGCTTGGCGACGAGAACAAGATGCCGCGGAGTTCGCCGGTTGGGGGTCGGGCCATCCGCTGGCGAGAAGGGTTCCTGACGGCGATGCACAACCAGTCCCTGCGGATCCGAATGCCTCGAATTGAATTTGCGATGGAAAGACGTTCCGTCCGGATTCGGATACGCTAGCCCGCAATCACCGCACCGAAGGAGATGAACCGTGGCGTCGATCCGCATCACCCGCTACGAAGCGCAGAACAATCTCCTGCCCCCCGTGTGCGTCGTCAGCGGCGAGCCGACGACCGACGTCAAACGGCATACCTTCCGCTGGACGCCGCCGTGGGTCGGCATTTTGATCCTCGCCGGCCTGCTGCCGTACTTGATCGTCGCCATGATCACGCGTAAGGACATCACGTTCGATGTCCCCATCGCGTCGCGGAAGAAGGGCCATTGGATGTGGCGGCAATTGTTCGCCGTATTCGGCGTCCTCGGGTGCATCGGCCTCGTGATCGTCGGCATCGCCCTCTCGAATCAACCCGGGGGTGTCAACCAAGGCCCCGACATCGGCCTCTATACGGCCGCGGCCGCGGGGGTCGGCTTGCTCTTCGTCTTGATCGTCGCGCTCTTCCTGCAATTCACGAGTGTCCGCCCGAAGGAAATCACCGACCGGGACATCACCCTCGTCGGCGTCCACGAGAATTTCATCGTCGCTTTGGAAGAAGAGCGCGACCGGGACGAGGAAGAGGAAGAAGAGCGGCGCGCGGCCCGTCGGACTCGGGAGAAACCGAAACCCCGCGACTCCACCCCGGGGCGAAACCGGCGGGACGAGGACGAAGATCCGCCCCGGGCCCGACGGATTCGCGACGAGGAGGATTGAGCGTTCAACCGAAGGCGCGCCGGGCGATCCGGCCGATCCGCCAAACGATTCCCAGCCCGGCGAGGAGCCAGAAGGGCGCCGAGAGTCCCGACTCCGCGCCGAACACGGCGACGGCGCCGATCCCCGATAGTGCGAATAACTCGGGCCGCATTTGCCGACCGCCAATCGATAGCAACGCAATCGCCAATGCGATCCCGACGATCCAGCTCGCCGTCCGCACCGGCGTCGAATCTCCCGGGGTCGGAGCTTCTGTCACCGATTCGGCGAAGCCCGGTGATGACTTCGAGGGAATCTCTACTGGCGCCGACGACTTGGGACGACCCCTGAGGGGACCGGGCTTCGGGATCGGCCGGGCGACGAACTTCGCCGGTGGCGTCGGTTCCTTATCCGAGGACACCACCCACTCTTCGGTCCCCGAGGACAATTTCGCTTTCAGCCCGTCGACCGGCAGGGGTTGTATCATCCAGCCGGGGGCGGGACGTACGCGGACGACCGGCGGTTCGGCGAATCGGGCCACCGCGCTCGGCCAGCGCGGCGGCGGTAAATCGACGACCGTTTCCCCCGTCAGTGTATCCGGCAACTGCCCCGACCACCGGATGATCACATCGGCGGCGGGCTGGGTCAACCAAGCTTGAATGCGCGACCCGATCCGCGTCCACCCGGCCAAGTTCGGCGACCGGACATCGTGGAGGAGCAAACCGGCGGGGACGTCGAACTCGACGCTCCCCGAATCCTTGGAATTGGCCCGCATCGCCCCTTCGACGGCGATCCTCCGTCCGAGTTTGTAGACGACCTCGCCCGCTATCGGTTGGTAGGCTGCGATCGGCACCAAGTTCGGCCGGAGTTCGGTCGCTTTCCCCGAGGCACGACGCACGACGCGCGCGGGTGGCGATTTGACGAAATTGAACTCGGACAGTTTCGGGAACTCGCGGGTGACGGCGTCGGCCGGGTAGTCGATGGCCCCGCTCACGCCCACGCTTTCGGATTTGATTCCGGCGAAGCGCACCGCGTAAAAGCTGTCCCGGTCCGGCTCGGGGACATCGGCGCTGCGCGGGAAGACGAGCACCGGTTTCGCCGATGGCAGTCTCGTGGAATCGCCTTTCACGACCAGTGTGAACCGGCCTTCCGCCGGCGACTGGAGGCGGATGTCGAGTGGGGCGAACCCGTCGGCGGCCGGTCCGAGTTTCCAACTCCGGATCCCCGGGCCACCCGCGGCTCCGTCCGCCGATTCGAGCGTCACCCGATCGGGGAGGACATGCGCGGGCCATTCGATTTTCAGCGCGGCGACGGTGCCCCCGTCGACCCGGTACTGCCAAGCGGCCGTCAGCGCACCGGCCGCTTCGCCGAGATCCCAGACGGCCCCTTCTTTGACCCCGATGATCGGCTTTGCCCCTTCGGCGGTCCCGCTGTCGCGCCAATGCAGGTGGATAGCCCGGCCCATGCCGTGCTCCGCCTCGACGCGCAAGCCGTCTACGCCGATGCGGAGCGCTTGACCGCCGGCGCGCGAAGGGACATCGAGTTGGCGACCGCGCAGCCCGGCCGCGAAGCCGACGCGCGATACGGGAACGTCGGGTGCGGAAAATTTCACATCGCGATCGGTGCCCGCCGATTGGACCGGCACGGAAAATTGCACGATCAACTCGTGGGAACCCGAACCGCGGATCGGAATTTGAAATCGGTCGGGCGCGCCCGCATCGGGGAACGCTTCCCGGCCGTCGAGGGTCGCTTTCGAAAGTCGGACGCCCGAGAGCGGCAGCGCGACGGTTTGCTCACCCGCTTTCTGCGAATGGATTTGATACTTCGCCGTGACATCGACGCTGTCGCCTTTCGCGGTGCAATCGTAGTCGGCCGAAAGGATCGCCGCATCGGGGAGTGGGGAACGCGCGAGCGCGTCCAGTTTATCGAGGAGCGTTTTCGGAGCGAGCACCTTGTACTCGCCGGGCTCACTTTTCGGCGTTGCGAAAACATAGACTTTGGCGACGTCGGGGGCTTGCGCTTGCCCCGCTCCGCCCAAAGCGATTGCGCCGAAGACCACCGCGTTCGCCGGCTTCGCCAACGCCCGGGTGTGGAGCAGTGCGAACGACACCGCGACTCCGGCGAAGGCCACGGCCAGAGCCGGGCGAATGGCCTCGCTCCAACCGGGGGGAGCGAGCCAGGATGCGATCCCCAATCCGACGGCCGCAAACACGGCGACTCCCGAGCCCAGTCGCCATCTCCGTAACAGTTGAGCTGCGGTGAACGCGATTGCGAGAAGGAAAGCTACCGAGAGGCCGCCCGCGCGGATGGTCCGGGATGCAACGAAGGCGAGTTCGCTACCATCGTCGGTAAGCATCCCCGCATCCAGAGTCGGCCACGCGCGCGCGTTCGGACCGGGTGACCAACTGCGCTCGATAGCGGGTTCGCCCGGCAACCCGATCGTGTGGGGGGCGATGTCCGACCGCAGTCCCGGGCTCAGTGGCCGGGTGAAGCCGACTTCGAATTCGGAGCCGCGGTGGTGGATGGGCAGCCCGAGTTTTCCCACTTCCTCCACCGTCAGCGTGAGGTCTTTGCCGTCGACCGTCGTCGATTCCAATCGGACTTCGCCCAGCGCGATGGGTAATCGCGGTCCCCCCGCTTCGACGACCGTGCCGCGCAGCCTGCAGCAGACGCGATCGAATTCGACGCGGCTGTGGAGACGGACATCGCGGAATACCCAGCTTCCAATTGCGGGGGCGGTCGCGAACGGTTCGATGTTGCGCGGGGCCAGCGTTACACGCGGTGGGAAATCCGTCGGAGTGCGTTGCGGAATCGCGCGGAAATTCCGGGCCGAGGCCGGATCGAGATCGACGGCAACATCCGTGATGGGAACCCCGAGAAAATGGGGTACCGGCAAGATGCGAACGCCCGCTCCGGGTTCGGAACGAATGACATCCGTCTCGACCGAACAGTTGAAGTCGCCCGAAATCGGCTTGGCGAAGGCGATGCGCCAGATCGAGCCGACCGGCGGCGACGGCATCCCCGCGTGAGCGAGCACCGACCATCGATGGTCCGTACCCAACCGGTGCAACCAAGGGATGATCGCGTCCCCCGGCACCCGCGTCGCACCCGCCGCGGGCTCGATCTGCCAAACCGGATCGAACCCCGGCACCCAGACCAAAATCGATTGCACCGGGACACCTTCGACGCGGCACTTCAACGCCGTGGTCATGCGCCAACCGACGGCATTCGCCCGCAGTCCGATTTCCAAATCGGCCGTGATCGAGGGTGTGGCCCGCGCCACCAACACATCGATCTCGGGCTCGCGGCCCCTGTACGAAATGGAAAAACCCGGCTCGCCCGTCAGCGGCATTTGGACGGCGCTCAAGCCGGCCGTCGAAACCATCATTCCGGCCGACGGCCGGACGATCCAAATCCCGCTCCGGTCGCCCGCGCCGGTCGGTACGACTTTTGGTAGAGAGACGAACTTGCCCGGATCGACCTGCGCGACTTGGACCGCGAGTGGGGATTCGACGGCGCGGAACTCCAGGCGGATTTCGAGCGCTTGACCCGTGGCCGCGGCGCGGGTGGGTTCGACCAGCCATCCGTTCGGCACACCCGGCTGGGGTCCGAACGTCGCGCCGGGGTCGTCGGGGGTGAGCGCAACGCTTTCGAGGATGTACCCGCCCGATGTTTGAAAAGCGAAGTTCGGAATTGGCCCGCGCACGACTGTCACGC
>JAYTBD010000332.1:0-4664 GCA_043737155.1 Fimbriiglobus sp.
CGGAGCGCCGCCGGAGGCATCGGCGATGCGCACGAAGCCCGGGGAGACCGCCGCGAGTTTGCGTTTGACATCGCCACGCTTGAGCACGTGCGTGAGCGCGTCGGCTTCCTCATCGGCGATGGCCCACGCCGTGGCGGGGAGCGGCGGCAGTCCGTCCTCGATTTTGAAGCGCTCGGATTGCAGGCGCTTTCGCTCGACCAAATCTGTGGGGGAGTAGAGGGCGAGCACTTCGTCCCAAAGAATCTTTAAATTCGGTTCGGCCGCCTTCACCAGCTTCTTCTGCTCGGGCGTGCGCTCGCCGGCTTTCATTCGCACCGCGATCCGCACGGCTTCGGGTAGATTGGCGATCTTATCTCCGAGCAGCTTCGGCCGGTATTTGCCGTCGAGATCGGCGAGCGCTTTCTGAATCGGCTCGGCACTCCGCTTGACGTTGGCCGTCGCTTTCAGAAAGCGATCGCGCTCTTCGGGCGCAGCCAGATCGACATCGCGGTAAGCGGTGCCGGCGAAGAACGCTTGTAAGCGGTAGTAGTCGCCCTGCGATAGCGGATCGAACTTGTGATCGTGGCAGCGCGTGCAACCCATCGTCAGGCCGAGCACGGCGGAACCCAATCCGTTGACCATCTCGGTGAGCATTTCTTGGCGGAGTTCTTCTTTGTCGACATTCCCCGAAACCATGTGCACCGGTCCGCAGCGGTGCAGCCCCGTGGCGATCCACAAATCGGCCGCCTCACGAGGCGGTTTGCCCTTGGCCATCAAGTCCCCGGCGATCTGTTCCTTGAGGAAGCGGTCGTACGGTTTGTCCGCGTCAAAACTGCGGGTGACGTAATCGCGGTAGCGCCACGCGTGGGGCCGTTCGCCGTCGGCTTCGTAGCCGTTGGACTCGGCGAAGCGGACGACATCGAGCCAATGCTGGGCTTGCTGCTCGGCGTAATGCGGGGATGCGAGCAACCGATCGACGAGTGTTTCGTAAGCCTTCGGGGAGGGATCTTTCAGAAACGCATCGATCTCGGCGGGCGTCGGCGGCAGTCCGTGCAGGTCGAACGTCAACCGTCGGATCAAAGTGAGTTTGGAGGCTTCGGGGGATGGTTTGAGGTTCTTCTCGGAGAGCTTGGCGCGGATGAACCAATCGATGGCGTCCGTCTTCTCCGGTACCTTCGGGCGCTTCACGGGCACGAACGACCAGTTAGCGCGCTGTTCCGCAGTCAGCGCGGGATCGGTGTAACCCGGCTCGGCCGCGACGAGCGGCGCGGCGAGAAGGAGCGATGCGATCAGTGCGTTCCGCATGGTGCGTCTCCGGTCAGCCACCTTGTCCGAGTACACCCGCCGGGTCGGCGAAGATCGCGGGCGCGCCGCCCGTGTGGATGAAAACTACCGAGCTTCCGTCGGGGTATTTCCCGGCCCTCACATCGGCGATCAGCGCCGCCATCGCCTTCGCGCTGTACACCGGGTCGAGCAGGATCGCTTCGGTACGGGCGAGCAAATGCAGGGCTTCCTGACCGGCCTTCGATGGTAACCCATATCCCGGTGCGATGAACGATTCGTCCGCGTCGATGTCCGCGGGCGTGAGTTGGGGCGGCAATCCCATCAACTCCGCCGCGGCGTTCGCATCGCGGGCCAAGCTCTCCGGGATGTTCCACGGCCAACTCATCGGGCAGATCAAACGGATCTTCGCCGATAGCCCGAGTAGGTGGGAGCCGAGTACCACGCCGGCACCGGTGGCCCCCGCGGACGAAACGTAGACGGCCGCAGCTTCGACCTCTTCCACCTCCAAGTCATCGGCGATTTCGGCCATGCAATCGACATAGCTCAGCGCCGCGCGGGGAACCACGCGGTCGCGGTCCCAGACATACGGGTTGTGACCCGCCGCGCGGAACTCGTCGGCCCGGTCGCGCAGGTACGCATCGAGTTCCGGGCCGATTTTCGCGTCGGTGAACTCGACCTTCGCCCCGACCAAATAATCGAGCAGCAAGTTCCCCTGCGGCTCGGTCGAGGCCCCTTCCCGACTGAGATAGAGATGGCACGGCAAGCCGAGTCGCGCGCACGCGGCGGCCGTCTGCCGGCAATTGTTCGATTGGACCTTGGCCCCCCAGACGACCATGTCGCAGTTTTGTTCGAGCGCGTCCCCGAGGAGGAATTCGTTGTGGCGAGCTTTGTTGCCGCCCAGCAGCAAACCCGTGCAGTCGTCGCGTTTGATGAAGACGCGGACGCGACCGCCGAGCGCCGCCGAGAAGCCGGGGACTTCTTCCAACGGCGTGGGAAGATGGGCGAGTTGGACGCGCGGGATTTCGTCCAGCGCCGCGAACAATTCTTCCGTGGTCATGGCCATTCGGGAATCCCCGTGCGATTCCGAGCGGAAGCTTTACTTCGCGCGCCCGTATATCTACCAATAGCGGGAGTACTCCCACCGGCCCAGTTCCTGGATGCAGTATGACCACGACGGTTCTCGAAGCGAAGCCCATCCGATCGGAACGAAATAGCCGGCCGGAATCGGTCCTGATTGTGGGTGCCGGCCCGGGCGGATTGGCGGCGGCATTGCTCCTGAGGCAAGCGGGGCTGCGGGTGAAGATCGTCGAACGGATGCCGCGGGTCGGCGGGCGCTGCTCGGCCATCGAAGAACGGGGATTCCGGTTCGACCTCGGGCCGACCTTCTTCTTGTATCCGCGCGTGCTCGAAAGCATCTTCAAAGTCATCGGCCGGGATCTCCACGAAGAGATTCCGATGGTACGGCTCGACCCGCAGTACCGCATCCACTTCGGCACCACGGGCGGCCAGCTCGATTGCACCCCCGATTTGAAGCGTATGGCCGCGGAAGTGGCGAAATTGAACTCGAGGGACGGTGCCAACGTCGAGCGGTTCATCCTCGACAACCGTGTGAAGCTCGAGAGCTTCCGCACTGTGTTGGAAAGCCCGTTCAACAGTTGGAAGGATCTCGTGAGTTGGGAGTTGATCAAACTGCTGCCACTGCTCCGGCCGTGGACGTCGGTCGATGGGGAACTGCGGCGCTACTTCAAAGATCCGCGCACCCGCTTGGCATTCAGTTTTCAAGCCAAGTACCTCGGCATGTCGCCGTTCAACTGCCCGAGTCTCTTCAGCATTTTGAGCTACCTCGAGTACGACTTCGGCGTCTGGCACCCATACGGCGGTTGCAGCGCGGTGTCCGAGGGCATGGCCCGTATCGCGCAAGAAATGGGCGTCGAAATCGAGTTGAGCGAGACTGTCGATGAGATCCTTTTCGACGGCCGCAAAGCCGTGGGCGTCCGCACCGAATCGGGCGAGCACCGGGCCGATGCGCTGATCCTGAATTCGGATTTCGCCAACACGATGACCAAGCTGGTGCCGAATCATTTGCGGCGCCGCTGGACCGACGAAAAGCTGGCGAAAAAGAAATATTCGTGCTCGACGTTCATGCTCTACCTCGGCATCGATGGCGTTTACGATCATCTGCCGCACCACACGATCTACACGTCCGAAAAGTATCTCGACAACTTGGACGACATCGAGAAGCGCAACTGCCTGACCGACGACGCCTCGTTCTACATCCAAAATGCGACCCCGACCGATTCGTCGCTAGCCCCGCGCGGGATGAGCACAATTTATTGCTTGGTGCCGGTGACGCACCAGCACGCGAACGTGAATTGGGACGAACGCAAACGGAAGTTCCGCGATTCCGTCATCCGGCAGATGGCCAAGCTCGGAATGGGCGATATCGAAAAGCGGATTCGCTACGAGAAGGTGCTGACCCCGGCGAACTGGGAGTTCGACCACGAGATTTACAAAGGCGCGACGTTCAACCTCGCACATAATTTGAAGCAGATGCTCCACCTCCGACCGCGGAATCGCTTCGAGGACTTGGAAAAAGTCTACTTGGTCGGGGGCGGCACCCACCCGGGCAGTGGGCTGCCGGTGATTTACGAATCGGCCCGGATCACGGCGCGGTTGCTGCTCCAGGATTTCGGCCGCGATGTGGCTTGGCTGGATGCCGAAACGCCGGAGTCGGCGCTCGTCGGTCACGCTCTGCGTGACGTGTGAAGAATCCGGTGGTTCCTTGCGACTGATTTGTTAGCCGGCGCGCCAGCGACGGAGTACAATCGCGCGGTGCGGACCGCGATGCACACCGAGATTCCACACTCTGTCGCTGGCGCGTCCGGCTAACAAATCAGACGCAATGTTACACGAGTTTTGAACTGGAAACGAAGTGTCATACCCAGCGTGATCCACTATTTGCGAGGTCGCGGTGAGTGCTTTTCGGATCGCAGTGATCGGCGGTGGCCTCGGCGGACTGGCGTCCGCGTGCACCTTGGCGGCGCGTGGCTACGACGTCGTCCTCTTCGAGAAATCACCGTGGCTCGGAGGAAAAGCCGCTGTATTGAACGATGCCGGTTTCCGTTTCGACATGGGGCCGACGATCCTGACGATACCCGCGGTGCTGAAACAAGTCTTCGCCGAAGCGGGCCGGCGGATCGAAGATTATCTCACTTTGGTAAAGCTCGATCCGCAATGGCGATGCTTCTTCGACGACGGTTGCTTGCTCGACCTCGTCGGCGATGTCGAAGCGATGGCGGCAAAACTCGAATCGTTCGCCCCCGGTTCAGCGGAAGGCTATCGGAAGTTTTCCGCCCTCTCGGAACGCTTGCATACCATCAGCGACGACTACTTCTTTTGGA
>JAYTBD010000333.1:0-4657 GCA_043737155.1 Fimbriiglobus sp.
GGCGTGAGCGTCCGCATCGACCGCGCCACCGGCGAAATCTCGGCCCGCTTCGGCGAGAGCGAGATCGAACCCGAAACGCTCGGACGCATCGCGGCGCAGTCGGCCAAGCAGGTGATGATCCAGAAGATCCGCGAGGCGGAATCGGATACGGTCTTCAACGAATACGCCGCCAAGAAGGGCGACATGGTCGTCGGCACCGTCACCCGCGTGGACGCCGGCACCGCCATCGTCAACCTCGGCAAGACGGAAGCGCTGCTGCCGCGTTCGGAGCAGATCCCCGGCGAAACGCACCACGTCAACGAGCGCGTCAAAGCGGTCGTGTTCGAAGTCCGCAAGTCGGGCCATCGTGTCAAGGTCGTGCTCAGCCGGGCTCACCCGGACTTCGTAAAGTCCCTGTTCGAGGAAGAAATTCCCGAGATCGCGGACCGCACCATCGACATCCGCGCCGTGGCGCGCGAGGCCGGGTACCGCAGCAAGTTGGCCGTGTCGAGCATCGACATGAAGGTCGATTGCGTCGGCGCCTGCGTCGGCGTCCGCGGTAGCCGGATCAAAAACATCATCGAGGAACTCAACGGCGAACGGCTCGACATCGTCCGCTGGAACGACTCTTTGCAAGTGCTCATTCCCAACGCGCTGCAACCGGCCGCGATCAGCGATGTGTTCACTTACCCGCGCCTGGGTCGGGCCATCGTGCTCGTCGAAGACGACCAACTGTCGCTCGCCATCGGCCGGCGCGGTCAGAACGTCCGGCTGGCGTCGAAACTCGTCGGTCTCGACCTCGAGATCATGACGCACGAAGAGCTGGGCGAATCGCTGGAACGGGCCGAGCGCTGGTTCCGCCAGTTGCCCCATTGCGGCGAAGAACAGGTGCAGTCGCTCATCGAAGAGGGCTTCTTGTCGTACAATGAAATCACGTTCGTGGACGGCCAGGAACTGAACTTGTTCATGAAGCTCGAGTTGGAGCAGTGCAACGAGATCGTCGATTACGCCGAAGAATACGCGCGGATGATGGACGACAGCGTCGAAGAAGAGCGCCGGCAAGTGGAAGAAGCGGCGGCCGCCGAACGGGCCGTGCAAGCCGAAGCGGACGCCGCGGCGGCGGAAGCCGAGGCGCTGGCCCAAGCGGAGGCGCTGGCCGCGAACCCGCCGGCCGAGGAAGTGTCCGAAGAGACCGCGGACGGTGAGCCGGTCGCGGTCGAAGCGAGTGCCGAAGAAACGCCGGAAGAGTCGCAAGCACCCGAGGAGGGGACGATGACAACCGAAGAAGAGCCGGCGATCAAAGCGACTCCCCCGGAAGAAGCGCCGAAATAACACTTCCGCGTCGGATCGGAATTTCCTTGGTATTCCGATCCGATGGTTCTTGGCACACTTTCGCGACTCCGTTCAGATTGAGCGACGAGTTTCAAGTCCCAGCGGGAGTTCTCACTTGCTCTGGGCCATCAATCTGCCCGGCTCCACCGGCGTGATCGGTGATACCGCCGCCGCCATTTCCGGTTCGTTCGCCCTCGAATCTTCCCTGCCGACCGACGCCGACGGCCGTGCCCTCGTCGAAGCCGCGACCGCCCGCGAGGCGCTGGAAATCGCGCTCGTCGGTACCATCACGGTGGTCGTCGGCCAAGAGACGTTGGTGTACACGATGGGGCCGGGGAGCATCGGCGTTGACGCGACTGCGAACAGACCCTTCTGGCTCGACGGCGGAGTTCTGCGCTTCGAAGACATGGCACACTCGGCCAACGGCAGCGATCGGGACTTCAACGACCACGGGTGGATCGTCAACCTGCCCCTGATATCCGGTGGCGTTTTGCCGCCACCGCCACCGGTTTCTCCAGGGCCGGTGATGCAGAGGCTGTCGATCGGTGGCTTCATGCGACCGACCGAAGGCGGTCGCGGGACGTTCTTGTTGCAGCGGACCAGCTTCATCGGCTCGTTGCGGGTCGCCTACGGCACGCCCACCGGCACCGCCACTCTGAACACCGATTACACCGGCTTGGCCGCCGCGAACGGGTTCGTCGAATTCCTCGACGGCGAGAGTTCCGTCCCGATCTATGTGGACATCCTCGCCGACGCGGAGATGGAACCCGACGAGACGGTGACGATCACCTTGATTCCACCGACGGACGGCACGTACGAAGTCGGTGCGGTCGCTCTCGAAGCGACCATGATCATCTCCGATCGTTACCCCTCGGTCATTCTGCCCCCGGCACCCGCCGCCGCGGCGGTGAGCGGTTTGGTTTGGTACGACGAAAACGCGAACGGGATCTTCGAGTCCGACGACGAAAGCCCCCAAGCCGGGGTTGCCGTCGAGCCGTCGGCCAAAGCGGGGCGACTTCGAGATCGGCGATCACCGACAGCGCCGGATACTACCAGTTCGACGCGGCGGAAGTGCCCGACGGGTACTACCGCCCCCACTTCACCCCGCGGGACGGGTTCGACATCACGGTCCAGCGGCTCGATGTGCCGGTTCTGGGAAGCAAGCCCGACTCGACGGGCTGGACCAACTTTTTTCAAGTCGCCCCGGACTTGGTGCAGATCAACCAAAACGCAGGCGAGAAAGCGAAGCCGCTCACCACCATCGAGGGCAAAGGCGACGTCGTCTTCACAGTGAGCAAGTCGGACGCCGTCTTCAAGATCATCGGAAACGCCACATTCGAGTCCAAGGTTCTCAAAGACTTCACCGGCGACTTCACCAAGGATGCAAACTCGATCTACGGGCTGAAATACGACAGTGTCGAAGCCCAGCCCGCCAACGCCGCCAACAAACTCGTCAAGTACACGAGCATCGCCGACAAATCGAAAGCCAGCATCTTCGCAAATACGATTGTGACAGGGTATATTTCCGGCGTGAACACTGTGGGAGCCTTCTTCGAAACCGGAGCGTACGGAGACGACACGGAATCCGCAAAGCCGTCCACCGCTTTCTACTGGGCGCAGTACGTCAAGACGGACATCGATGAAACTCCGGTGGGCAGCAGCGCGGTCGGGGCGATATTCGACCACCTCAAAGCAACTCCGCCGAAATTCGGCGAGTGGAAGGTTGACCAACCCGAGGGTTTTACGAAGGCTGGCCAGCCTCGCTACTACCCGGGCCAAGACGACAACAAGGCGCACCTCTTCACCGATGATCCGGGGTTGAGGCTTTGGAGTGGGATCGATCAGAAGAGAGTTGACGAGCAGAATAAGGCCCTACTGCTGAAACCCGGTGGTACCCGGGACGAGGCGATCAAGGGCGTATATAAGGCCGTCGAGAAATTTGGCACGACGGCGACACTGGCGATCAGCTTCCAGTCCTACGTGGTCGAGACGGCCAACAAAACCCCGCTCGGTTGGGTCAGCTGGGGATACACCGTCACGGTCGACGCCCCCAAGCAAAGCGTGACGGTCACGGTCACCGCGCCCGAGTGGCACGCCGGCGTCGACGCGGCGGTTTGGACCAAATTGTAATATCAATGGTGTTCCGTTTTCACCGCAAAGGGGTACTGCCCTTGGTCTGCTTCCAAGCCCTCGCCGCCCTCGTCGCCCTCGCTCCGCAATCGTACGGCGGACTCGCCTACGATTCGGTGCGCGCCGCGATCCGCACCGACGACGCGGACGCCCTCTGCAGGTGGTACCCGCTCGCCCACGACTACTCGGATCGCGACCGCCTCCGGCACCTCGTCGGGTACTCGATCCCGAAAACCCGAGGCCGTACGCAAGGCATCCTGCTCCATCGCCTGACCGCTTTCCGGGCGGGCGCCGTGCCCTACATCCCGATGCTCGTGAAAATTCTTTCGGACCCGAAGTCGAAGAACCGGGGCTCCGTAGCCATCCATCTGGGGTGGATGGGCCCGCTCGCAAAGGGGGCGGTCGAGCCCTTGAAGCTCTGCCTGAAATCGGACGACGCCGATCTCCGCCATTCCGCTTGCCTTTCGCTCTGGCGGATCGAGCGTCGACCGTCGAGCATCATCCCGACATTGGTGCGGGGCCTTTCCCGAGAAGTGGCCCCCGCGCGGCGCGAAATGTTGAAGTTCGTGGACGGGGATGGCAAAGTGCAAATCGGGGAGTTCACAGAGTTGGTGACAGAACCCTATCACATGCAAAACCATATGCTCTGCGCCATCGGCACGATCGGCCCCTCCATCCGCTCGGCCGTCTGGCCCGCGATCGCCCGCCTGCACGACTCCAATGATGACCACATCAGGAATATGGTGTGCAGGCTCGCGCCCAAGTTTTGCCCGGACCAAGGTGTCGCGGCGCGGATGCTCACCGCTGAACTGGCCAAAACCGGCATCAATGGGAACACCTGCGGCAACTTCAAACAACTGCGCACGGCCGGGGTGCCGGAGTTGTCGCGGTTGCTCCACGACCCCAAAACTCGGCGGGTGGCACTCGAGGTTTTGACCTCGCTCGGGAAGGACGGCGCCTCGGCCGCGAAACTGGTCGGGACGTGGACCGACGACCCCGACGAAGCGATCCGGAGGCAGGCCCGAGCCGCGCTAGAAGCGTTCGGGAAAAGCGAAAAATAATCGTCCTGCCGTCCTCAGCACATCCACGCGGGTTCCGACGCCGCTGTCTGGCACAAACCCTAGCCCGGATAATTCACCAATAGTTGTTGATGTGGCTGTTGTGCGGGTACCGGTCTTCGTTTTCGCACCGCGGCCTGCGGGAGGTCGGTTTGGGC
>JAYTBD010000334.1:0-1818 GCA_043737155.1 Fimbriiglobus sp.
CTCCGCGAACGGTTTTAGGCCATCGCCGTGGAGACGAATTCGAATGCCTGCGGGAAGCACTCGTTCGCGGAGCGAACGGCGACACTCTCCAGCCGGCATTCGCATCCTGTTGTCAGTAGAGCACTTTCAAAATCGTTCTGGCGGGCGATCTCGTTAGCCCGTTGCGCTAGCGAGGGGGTTGGGTGGAGTCCGCGACACCCGACCGCGGCTACCAACCGGATGCTGGCTCCGCGGTTCGGATTGGGCCTGTCGTCGGGTGTCGCGGACTCCACCCAACCCCCTCGCTAGCGCAACGGGCTAACAAAACCGTCCGTACTCCCGACCATCTTACCCCGCCAAGATTCCCATTCGCGCGACATTGTTCAACGCCGCGTCCAGAATCGACTCGATCGCCGCGCGAATCTGGACCGGATCCGTCAGCGGTACATCGTGCCGCCTCACCGTGATACCCCCGGACTTGGCAACTTCCGTCAGCTTCGACACCAGTGCGGCGCGGTCGTTCGAACCGTCGAGCAGCGGGATCAGATGCCGGTCGAGTTCATTCAGTCTCACGACCTCGTGGCGGCGGTTAGCGATGATTCCCGTCTTGGCCGCGTGAATCCGCGCGAGCTGCAACGCCACCGGATACTCCCCGGCGGTGCGGGCGAAGCCGATGGGCATGCCGAAGAGCTCGATCAGGTCGGATCCCATGTAGCAGTTCAACAGCCCCACCGCGATCTGCTGCGTGTCGTCGGCGACGGTGCGCGGGTCGGTCGGGTCGGTCCCGCCGAGGTTCTCGCGCGCTTGGATCCGGAGGGCATCGAACGGAATCGACGCCGGGTAGGCGTTCTGGAGCAGGTGCATGGCGATCTTCAACAGCGGCCGGTTCGTCGCCATCGTCATGCCCTGCGGACTGCGGTAGGTCACGCTCTCGTCGTTCGCCAAGTTCAACTCGGTCTTGCCGTCGGGCACCACCGGCTTGGCCGCCGAGGCGACGTGCAGCGCCCGCAGCGAGTCCGGCGCCACCGACCAACTGACCGGGTGCTTCTCGGCGCAAAGCAGCGTCTCGCGGAACATCCGGTTCCGCAGGAAGTCCATGTACTGCTCGGCTTGGATCTGATCCGTCGCCAAGTGCCGCAGCGTCTTCTCGACCTCCGCGCCGAAGTTGCCCGTCACCATCGTGCCGACGCGGGCTTCCCCCAAATACGCCAGCCCGTGCTCTTTGGCCAGTCCTATGAAGTCGTGGAAATAGACGGGGTCGTTCACCTCTTCCAAGTGCTCGTGATAGAGGTAGTGGTCGGGCTGGTTCTGGATCGCATCGGCCTCTTGCTTCAGCAGTTGCGGGTAGGCACCTTCCGAACGCAAGACCGCGGCGAACTCGTTGAGCGTCCGGCGCACCTCGGCGGCGGCCCGTTGAACTTTCGGCTGGTCGAACGGATCCGCGGCCGCGGCGGTTTGCAGCCCTTCGATCCCCTTCTGAAAGTCGCCGACGGGGAAGAAACCGGTGAACTCCGCGCCCGCCGTCGCCGCTTGGTTCACCCGCGGCGGGATCTGCACCGGATCGAGCCGGCCGGTCAGGATCGGGTCGATGTTCTGGGCCAGCGTCCCCATCAACTCGGGGAGCCTCTGGTTACCGCGGTAGACGGACTGCGTCAGGAACTTCAGCAGCGCCCGCGCTTGTTGGATGCGATCTTTCGGGGCATCGAAGCGCGCCGCATGGTAGCGCATCATGTCGCGGATTATCCCGCGCATATGCCAGCCGGGGTACGTGTTGTACGAGACGTAGGCGATGCCGTCGGGCGTCAGTTGCGTCCCGCAGATGTCCAGAATCTTCCGGCG
>JAYTBD010000335.1:0-1814 GCA_043737155.1 Fimbriiglobus sp.
GCCTGGAACTCGAGCAGGCCCGGGTGCTCCGCGCGTTCGCGGCGGGCGGCACCGACAATGCCACGCTCGAGCGTCACCGCGGCAACGGGTGGCGCACCCTTGCGCGCGAGGCGGCCGAGCCGCCGATCGTCGCGCTCGACCTCGACCGGATCATCGAAGACCCGCCGGCCCCGATCTCGACCCCGACGCCGGCCGAGCCGGACAAGCCGTGGCGGTCCCGCAAGGGGCGGCGGATCGACTTCGCCGAGCGGGACGCGCGGAACCGGCAGTTGGGGCGGCTGGGTGAAGAGTTCGTCGCGCGGCTGGAGCGGCACCGGTTGGAGATCGCCGGGCGCGACGACCTGGCGAGCAAGGTGCAGTGGTCGGCGGTAGAGTTGGGCGACGGGTTGGGGTTTGAAGTTCCCCACGAATGGTGGACAGTCGGAAAGCGGTGTAAGCTCTAATCACAAGGAGACACACCGATGGCCGGTAAGCGCAAGGTTTACACGCCCGAGTTCAAGCTCGCGGCCGTGAAGATGATTACCGAGCAGAAGCTCTCTGTGGCCGAGGTCGCACGCCGACTCGGGGTCACCGAGAACCGTCTCCACGACTGGAAGAGGGCGGTCCTCAAGAAGGGCGTCGAGGCGTTCCCGGGGTCGGGCCACCTGACCCCGGTCGAGGAGGAACTCCGACAACTCCGGGCCGACGTCAAGCGTCTGGAGATGGAGCGCGACATCCTAAAAAAAGCCACGGCGTTCTTCGCCACCCAGATGAAGTGATCTTCGCCTGGATCGAGGAACGCTGCCAAGAGTGGCCGATCACGGTGCTGTGCCGGGTTCTGGAGGTGTCCCGCTCGGGCTTCTACGCATGGCGTTCGCGAGACGCCAGCGCGGCGGAAGAGCGGCGTGAGGAGTTGACTGCGGAGGTGAAGGAGATTCACGCCGAGGTGAAGGCCCGGTACGGGAGCCCACGGATCCACGCCGAGTTGGTGGCCCGGGGGCACGGGTGCTGCGTGAACACGGTGGCGCAGGTGATGCGGGAGGCCGGGATCGCGGCGAAGACGAAGCGGAAGTTCCGCCAGACGACGGACTCGAACCACCCGTACCCGGTGGCCGAGAACGTCCTGGATCGGGACTTCGACCCGGAGGAGCCGAACACGTCGTGGGTCGCGGATGTGACCTACATTCCGACCCGCGAGGGGTGGCTGTACCTGGCCGTCGTCGAGGATCTGTTCAGCCGCAAGGTGGTGGGCTGGTCGATGGACGCGACGATGACCAGCCGGTTGGTGGTGGACGCGCTGGAGATGGCGTTGGCCCGCCGCCTCAAGGGGTCTTCGTCTTCGGCTCTGGTCGCGCATTCGGATCGGGGCAGTCAGTACGCGAGCGAGCACTACCAGCGTCGATTGCGTGAGGAGCGGATCACGTGCAGCATGAGCCGCCGTGGGAACTGCTGGGATAACGCCGCCATGGAGAGCTTCTTTGCCAGTCTCAAGAAAGAGCTGGTTCACGACGAGGACTACGCCACCCGCGCCGAGGCAAAGGCGAGCATCTTCGAGTACATCGAGGCGTTCTACAACCGCGTCCGACGGCACTCATCACTGGGGTACGTTGCCCCAGACGAGTACGAGCGGACGCATAACCAAACCCACCGCTAAACGCTGTCCACTTTTCGTGGGGAACTCCAAACACCGATACGTACAAGTGCCCGGCCAGACGGCGGCCCCAGAGTACTTTTTGCAACCGCGTCGGCTTTACCGGACTGGTCGTTCGGAACTCAATCGGACTACCGCTCACATCCGTGACGAGCGCCGCGGCTTGGTAAGACTCTTTGTCAGC
>JAYTBD010000336.1:0-1814 GCA_043737155.1 Fimbriiglobus sp.
TTTCGCCACGCATGGAGGCCGGGGTTGCCGCTCACGTCGCGCACGCCTTCGGTGAGAAGCATCGGTCGGTCGCGCGTATCGAGCAGCCACCACACGTTCGCGTTCCCGTGCCCGTCCGTGTGCGGGTTCCCGGCCAGCAGATCGCCGACGAGGTCGCTCGTTGCGCTCCACTTCCACTTCTGCCCGCCCACTTCGGTCAGTTCGAATTCAATGCGTGTCGAGTCGGCACCGTGGTTCTTGAGCGGCGTGACGGACAGCAGAATCAAGTCGCCTTCCTTCACATCGACCTCGCCAGCCTCGAAGGTTTCGCCGCCGCCGTCGGGGATTTCGCCCTGCGAGAGCGGCTTGCGGCTCTTTGCGAATGCAGCCTGCGCGGTCTGGGCGTGCTTCCGCACTTCGTCGGTCACGGACTGAACCGATGCGTCAAGTCGGGCGAGTTTCTCCTGGTACGGCTTCATCACGCGATCCCACTCGGCCGGCGGCAGGAGCGGGACTAGGTCGCGCGGCTGCTGCTTCGCCTCGCAGCCGGGGAAGGCGAACTTGGTGCTTTCAAAGATGCCGTACAGCGCGTAGTAGTCGCGGGCGGTGATAGCGTCGTACTTGTGGTCGTGGCAGCGGGCGCAGCCGATCGTCAGGCCCAAGAATGCCTTGCCCAGCGTGTCGATGCCATCCTCGTGGGTGAGGTGCATGAACTTGTCGCTGTCATGGTCGAACCGTCGCGCCAGCGCGAGGTAGCCGGTGGCGACGATCCGCGACGCGTACTTGTCCTGCGGTCCCTTCGCGGCGAGCAGGTCGCCTGCGAGTTGCTCGCGAAGGAACTCGTCGTAAGGCTGGTCGCGGTTGAGCGCGTCGATCACCCAGTTGCGGTACTTCCACGCATGCGGGAGGGGATGGTCGGTATTCTCGCCGGCGGTGTCGGCGTAGCGGACGAGGTCGAGCCAGTGCCGCCCCCACCGCTCCCCGTACTGCGGACTGGCCAGCAGGCGGTCGATCACCTTCGCGAATGCGTTCGGCGAGGTGTCCTTGACGAAGCCTTCGACTTCGTCCGGCGTCGGCGGGAGGCCGGTGAGGTCGTAGGTCGTACGGCGGATAAGCGTCCGCTTGTCGGCGGCGGGGGAAAGCGTCAACCCCTTGGCGGCGAGCTTCGCAATGACGAAGGCATCAACCGGGTTTGCGATTGGGACATTGGTCGTTGGGACACCCGGCCGGGCGAGCGGCTGGAACGACCACCACTTCTTCGCGGCGTCGAGGGTGGTTCCGCCGAGCCGCACCGGGCCACCGTCCCGCGGGTCAATCGCGCCGGCCAGCACCCACTTCGTCAGCGCGGCAATCTCGTTGTCCGCGAGCTTCCCCTTCGGCGGCATCTGTTCCAGGCCGTCCTTGCCGTGGAGCGCCTTGACGAGGAGGCTGCTTTCCGGCTTGCCCGGCTGAATGGCAGGCCCGCTGTCGCCCCCCGTTCGCCACCCGGCCTTGCTGTCGAGCCGTAGCCCGCCTTTTTGCTTGTCCGGCCCGTGGCACGACACGCAGTGCTTGACCAATAGCGGGCGAACCTCTTTCTCGAAGTCATCGTCCGCGATTGCCGAGGTGACGGCGGCCCACATGAGTGCGACCAGACCGGAGAGGTAAGGTTTCATTCGTTGCTCCCGATTTGATTTGTAAACGCCGCCTCCAAGTGCGGGAACCACAACTCGGCGCTGCGGCGAACCTCGGCCTCGGCCCGCTCCGGCAGCCCTGACCGGATGGTGGCGAGAATGTCGGAGTGCCCGCGGTAGGTGAGAAGCTGGAACTGCGGCACCTCGACGGCGAGGCGCTGG
>JAYTBD010000337.1:0-1811 GCA_043737155.1 Fimbriiglobus sp.
TACGTCCGCCGGGCTTGGCGGATCGTGGCGACGTGGTCGATGTTCACACCGAGGCGAATCATAGGTGATGGTCTTTCTTACGTGGCGGCAAGTTTCCCAACTTGCCGGAAGACACATTGAAGGAACCTGCGAGGAGCGGAGGTGGCTCGTATCGGATTCGTCGGCAAGTTGGGAAACTTGCCGCCACGTAAGAAGGACCACCGCTACCGTCCGACCCGCGCCAAATAATCGAGCACATTCCGATACCGGAGCGCTTCGCGGTGGAGCACGACGGCCAAAGCGCCGCCGAGCATGAGGAGAAGGACCCGCTCGGTGATCGGCGAGAGGAACGGGATTACCGGGAAGACCCAAGTGAACATGGTGTAGTTCAGCACGGCCAAGATCACGATCAGCGGCACGCCGAACTGGGCGATACGACTGAGGCGGTAGCGCGGATCGACGTACAGCTGCACGACCAGCCGGAGTTCGCGCAGCACCGGCAGCTCGCGGAAGACCCGCCGCCGCGCACCTTCGGGATCGATGGCGGCGTTCACCATCAGTGACAACGGGATGACACCGGCCCCCGGCGACGCGGGTTGTGGAACCGGCGGGGCGTATCCGTCCGGGGCGTTGGCCGGGTGCATCGAGGCGAGCGCGAGTTCCAACCGGCGCAGCCGGTCCTCGGTGCTTTCTGGGGGCACGCTTGGCTCTGGGGATTCTTCGGGCATCTCGCTCACCAAAGTCCAACTGCCAGTGCGGTCTACAAAAACGCACATCACGAGCCACCGGGCTTGTCCCGGTGGGTATTGAATACCACGGCACCACCGGGATAAACCCGGTGGCTCGTGAACGGTGCTTCTCCGCAATCGACGCCGGACTATTTCCGCTGCGCGATCAACCCCGCCAGATAATTCACGGGGTCCGCACTGCTCTTGGCCACCTCGGCCATCGTCGCGTAGTCGCCGGCGCGGCGGGCCAAATCGCTCACGCTCGGGCACGAAAGATCGCGCAACTCCGGGTCGCCCAAGTATTGTTTCGCCACCGCGAGCGCCTCCGGCAAACGGTCGATCCGCAACAGCAAGTTCACGAATACCTCGGCCGGGTAAGTGTCGCCGTCGGCGGTCGCCCCTTCTAACTTCGCCCGGAAGTGCCCGAGATTTTCGTCGGCGTTCCGGCCCGCGAGGAGGTCCAGATATTTGGCGTAGTCGGTGTAGCCGCCCTCGAACGGCGCCGGCATGTCGCCGCGCAAGTTCGGTGCCAAGTGCCGGCCGTACTCGCAGAGTTCGATGGCGAGGTCGAGTTCGTCGCACTTCGGCAAATGCGCCGCGAGTTGGACCACGGAGCTGAGGTGCGACACGTCGATGTGATACATGTCCTCGCCGAATAGATCCGGCGCGCCGACGATGAGTTGCGGGACGGTCGCGTCGACGGGGAGTTCGATGTTGCGCGCCGCGAGTTCGCCGCGGAGGCGGTCCTTCAACTGGTCGTGCAGCGCTCGCACGAGCTTCTTCACGCAGTATTCGCGCAGGTCGGGATTCTTCGTCAAATCGGCCGAGCCGACCATGGTGATCGCCGAGCAGACGCCCGAGCGGCGCAGGAGAATGTCGAACCCTTTTTGCGGGTGGACGCCGTGCTGCCAAGCGATCTCGACGATGCCGTAGGTGTCGTCGTCCGGGGAGGGTTCGTAAGCGTCCAACGCGGCGAACATGCGCTCCTGTTCGCCGAGCATCCGGTAGAAGCCCCACGCCTTGGCGTACTCGCGGCGGTCGAGGTACAACCCGCCCACGGTCCGCCCCGCGTCGCGGATAGCGTTCTCGTACTCTTCGTGGCTC
>JAYTBD010000338.1:0-4632 GCA_043737155.1 Fimbriiglobus sp.
GCGGCTTCGCGGACTTTTTGAACCGCGGGCAGCAACAAGCCGATGAGGATGGCGATGATAGCGATGACGACCAAGAGTTCGATCAGAGTGAACCCGGTCGCCGAAGGACGACGGACGCGCATGCGAGTCTCCGAACACCCGACAACCAGTCGGGATGGGGGAGAGGAATCTGGAGCGGATGGAAGAGGTACCAGGGAGAGCTGCGGAGGAGAGTGCTAAAAGAGTATACGTCGTGTCGCCGGACCGCAATGCGAATACCGCGGAAAAATCTGTCAATCCTTCCCATCGCGTTCGTGGGGTTCTTCGAATCGCTGGTAGATCGGCAAGTACCGGTACTCCACCGTCAGCGCCAGTACCGCCATCGAGGTGCAATAGGCCGGGCCGAAACGCAGATCGTCGAAGCCGCGACCGGCCCACGACCCGTTCGCGTTCGGCGGATTGGACCGCAGCAGCAACTTGTGCAGGTCGTCGCGGTACGACTTCCAGTAGTTGTCGCCCAATTGGAACATCGCTTGAGAGGTGTAATAGACCCCGTAAAAGAAGTGCTGTTGGAACGGGTTCAGCGGTGCCTTGAGCAGATACCCGCCGGCTTTCAACCCCTCGGCCGATTGGTGCGAATCTTTGCCGCCCAGTTCCAAGCAGAGAATGCCGACGCCGGTGCACGGGACGGTGACATTCCCGTACGCCGTGTAGGTGAACCCGCCGCTGCGGGCGTCGAAGCAACGAAGGACGTATTCGTTCGCGGCGCGCATGCGGTCCCGCGGAATATCGCAGCCGACGTTCTTGGCCGCGCGCAGGGCCAGCACCTGCCAACCGGTGACGCTGAGGTCGGCGTCGAGGCCGGTCACCGAGTAGCGCCAGCCGCCGCGGTCGCGGTCCTGACCGAATCCGGTCCCTTTTCGTTGCCCCGCGAAGATGAGCGCGATAGCCGATTCGAGCCGCTTCTTCAGCTCGTCCGCGCGCTTCCCCTCGGTCATCCCCACGACCTCGGCGAGCATCAGGGTGCAGATGCCGTGGTAGTACATCTCCGCCCCGCCGTTGAAGCGCGAAGCGAGCAACCCGTTCGTCTGTTGATTGTTCAAGATGAAGCGGACGCCGTTCTCGACCGCCTCGGCGTAGGGTCCTTCGCCCGGGACGTGGCCCGCCGAGAGGAACGCCATCACGGCCAGCGCCGTCACGGCCATATCGCCGCTATTGTGCTGCGCGGGGACGGCCCAACTGCCATCCGACGACTGCGTCCGACTCAGGTAGAGCAACCCGTTGTCGATGGCTTCGTCCATCGGTTCGCGATCCCGCGCAATCGCCCGCTCCGGAGTTGGGGCGCGCTGGTCGATCGGTTGGGCCGGGGCGACCAGCAACAGCGAGCCGGCCGCGGGGAGGGCGAGGAGCCAACGTCGCACGGTGAAAGCCCCTTATTTCCGTTCCGCGAGTTGCTCGAAATAGAGCTTGATGAGGCGGGCGTAATCGTCGCCGTACTTTGCTTTGAGTTCCTGGGTAATCTGCGTCTTCACCGCGCCGGGGAGATTGCCCCACGCCTTGCCGAGATTTTCTTGGACGACGCTCGGGACGGCTGATTGCGTCGCCGGTTTATCCGGCGGCCCCGCATTCGCACCGGTCGTCGTCCCGCTTTCCCTTTCGCCCGGTCGGTTCGCCTCGCCGAGCTTTCCCGCGGCTTGCTTCAATTGCTGCGCCGCCCGTTCCGCCGCGCCGCTCCCACCCGGTTTGGCCAATTCCTTCTCGGCCTGCTGCATCGATTCGCGGGCTTGGCGGGTCGCGGTGGCCGCGGCGCGGGCGGCTTCGGCCCTGCTCCCCGCCTTCGGTGCCGCCGCGTCCCCGGCCATCGCTTTTTGAGATTCCGCCAGCTCCTCCGCAGCCCGCTTCCGCGCTTGCGCGGCCTCGGCCGGTTTGTTCTCGGCGGCTCGCTCCATCGCGCTCGCGGCCCGTTTGAGCGGGTCCGCCGCGGACTTCTGCTCGCCGAGTTTGTCGGCGAGTTCGCCCGCTTCCTTGGCCAACTGTTTCTGCTTGGCTTGCTGACGGGCCATCCCCGTGCCGGGCTGGCCCCCTTTCTTTTTCGCCTCTTCGCCGAGTTCCGTTTGTCGTTTCTGCAATTCCTCCGCCCGCGCCGACAGTTCCGGTTTGGTCGCCACGCGGGCGGCATCCCCGAGTTTCTCCCGGGCGGCGTCCAATTCCTTCCCGGCGGATTGGACATCGCCGACCGCGAGCTTTTCCCCGGCGGCGTGGGCTTTCTTCGCGGCCTCCTCGGCTTTGGCCGCGGCGTCGGGTTGCTCGGACGCTTTCGCATCGCGGGCCAGTTGCTCGGCGTCCTTCGCGAGTTGCTCCTGAGCCTCCGCGAGTTCCTTCAGAGGATCCCCTTGGCTGGGCTGCGGGGCTTTGGTCGTTTTCTCCGCGAGCCGGGAAAGCTGATCGCGGAGTCCGCGCTGTTCCTTGGCGAGTTCGCGCGCTTCGCCGGCATCATTCTTGTTGGGAAGATTCGCCTCCGGCTCTTCGACTTTCGGGGCGGCTTGGGCAGTCTTTTCCTTGTTCAGTTCTTCGGACAATCGCGCGGTCGCCGCCGAGGCCTCGCGGCTCTTCTTTTTCAACTCGTCGGTATCGGGGTCGGTCTTTTTCAGCGCGGCGTCCGCGGCTTGCGAAGCGTCCCGCGCGTCTTGGAGCGGCTTCTGCGCCTCCGGCGCTTGGAGTTGTTGAAGCCGGCGGGCGATCTCATTTTGAAGCCGCTGCAATCGCTGCAGTTCGTCGGCCGAGGGCTTGTCCAACTTCGTCAAGTTTTCCGTCAACTCCTTTTGAAGTCGGTCGAGCTCCCCGGCTTGCTCATCGGCCGGGGTCTGGCCGTTGAGCGATTCCTTCAAACGGTCCAATTCGAGTTTCGCCTCGCGCTGGGATTCGGCCGCGTCTTTGATTCGGCCCTTCTGCAAATCTTCTTTGGCCCGCTGAGCCGCGTCGACCGCTTTGGTCCGGCGCGCTTTCGACCCCGGGGCGTCGAGCTTGGCGACTTTCTTCGCCAACTCATCCTGCTTCTCCGCCGCCTCGGTCAGCTTCCGTTCGAGTTCCGCATCTTTCGCCAACCGCAACGCATCGTCGATCACTTTGGCGATCGTCTCCTGCTCTTTGCGGAGCTTTTCCAACTCGAGCGCGGCGGCTTGCACGCGCTGCTGTTGCGTCGGCGTCTTCTCGGCCAATTGATTCAGAGCCTCGGCCGCTTTCTTAACGCTCTCCGCGGCCTGCGCGGGATCGCGTTTGAGTTGCTCCGCCGCGCCGGCCGTGGCGTCGTTCGCTTGCCGGTGGGCTTTGTCGAGTGGCGGTGATGGGGGGAGCGGGAGCTTCGCCGTCGCATCGCGGATCGCGGTTTGCTCGGCGGCCCATTTCTCCCGGTCCGCGGGCGAGTCCCCGCGCGGCGTTTGTTTCGTACCGTCGGCGATGCGGCGCTGCAGGTCGTCTTGCCAGCGGGCGAGCTGTTGAGCCGCCTTGCGCGCATCGCCGCGATCGGTGGCGGATTTGTCTAGCGCGTCGGCCAAGCGGTCCAGATCGCGGGCCGCTTTCTCTTGCTCGGTGAGGGCGTCGATCGCCTTTTTCTGTTCGAGTAGATCGGCCGCGGCCCGCGAAGGCTTCTGTTCCAACGGGGCCGTTTGCGCAACCCGGGCCGCGAGATCGGTCTTGTCCCCGAGTCGCCTCATTTTCTCCGTCAGCGCTTTCTGCTTCTTCGCCAATTCATCGAGTGCTCCGGCGTCGGCATCCCGATTCCCGGCGCGGATTGCCTCGTCGAGCTTCTGTTGAGTGCGGGCGATCCGTCGGAGTTCCTCGGCCAATTTCGACCGGCGCTCCGCCTCGGCGTCGCTTTCGCCCGCTTTGAGCGTCTCGCTCTGCTCGACCAGTTTTTGCAGATCGTCTTTCAAGCCGCGTTGTTCCGCGGCGAGTTCCTCCGGACTTTTCGAGGCCTTCGCATCGTCGGCGAGTTTGGCTTGATCCTTCGCCAACTGCTCCAAGCGGGTCTGCTCCAAGAGCTTCTCCGACGCCTTATCGGTCCCCGCGGACAACGCGGCCAATTTGAGGAGTGCCGCTTCCAATGCGTGCTGCGCGCTCAGCGCGGCCGTGTCGCGCGGGGTGGGGTCGGTCTCGGTGAGGATTTTTTTGAGTTGGACTTCGGCCGTGCGAACTTCGACGTCGGCGAGTTCTTGCGCGAGGCTGCCCGTCGGGCGCCCATCTTCTCGGCCCGACGCTTCGAGCAGACCCAAGGCTTCGCGGACGGCTTCGAGGTCGGCGCCGACGCGGATCGATTGATCCTGTTCCAACTTCGCCCGGCCTTGGAATTCGAGGCGGAGCGGTTTGATGTCGTCGTGTGCTTTTTCCAAGAGCTTTCGGATGGCGTCGAGCTTTCGCCGGGATCCGTCGCGCTCGGCGACGAGGTCTTGCTCGGCGAGCGGGAGCGCCCCGGTCGACACTCTCAGGATGGCCCAACTCTTGTCGGGATAGGTCGAGCGCTGCGATTTCCAATCCAGCTCCGGGATCGAACGGTTGTCTTGAATCCGCAAACGTACGCGGAATGCTTGACCCTCGGTCGCGCCGGCGGGCAAGCGGAACTTGACGGTCCCCTCCGCGCGCTCCGTCCCGAGGCCG
>JAYTBD010000339.1:0-4627 GCA_043737155.1 Fimbriiglobus sp.
AGTGCCTGCCCCAGGTCCGGAGCCGCGACATGCGACAGCTCGAACGAGACCCCATCACCACCGCTCGGGTGGGCATCGGCGACGCGGCCCGCGACCGACAACTCACCAGCGATCGGACTCGTCCAGGCGACCGCCACGGGTCGATTCTGTCCGGGATGCACGAAAACCGATCGTGCGGGCAATGTCGTCCACACTTTAACCGGTTCCGCAGCCGAGTTCACGAAGACCGCCGGTTCGGAACCGATGCTCCACGATTTCAGTTCGGGCCGTCCCGCGTTGCTGTCGCGCCGTTCGGTGAGGAACACCGGAGTGGAGGTCGTTTCCAGAAAGCTCCAACTGGCCTCGTGCTTGTCCGACCGCGGGTTGCCCTTGAGGAGATCGGGCACCAGATCGGCGATGTTCCAGGTTCGCCGATCGCCGGTGGTTTCGCGAATCGTCCATTCGATGAGCGTGCTGTCGGCTCCGTGATTTTCGTTCGGAAGCACGGTCAGGAGGAGCAGTTCGCCGCGTCGAACCGAGACCTTGCGTTCGAAGGGAACCGAGCCTCCTTCCGCGACTTTGGACTCCGCGAGGACGCGTTTCGACGGAGCCCAGCGAGACTCGATTGCCTTCCTGGCCGATTGAAAAGCCGTCTGCCGACGTCGCTTCTCGGTTTCGATCCGAGTCGCTTTCTCGTACCACTGCTCCGTCTGGGCAATGTCTTCCGCTGGCGAGGCCGACTTGCCGTTGAGCCCCGCCCAAAGTGCCGCAAGATAAGTGGCGTTGAGCTTTTCCTCGGTGGCCACTGCGGCGATGGCGGCGGGACCTCCGCGGGTGAGCCTGTCACGGTGCTTCAGGGTCGCCGCGAGATGCGCCGCCAACGGTGGCTCTCCGTTGGGGCCGGCATAGCTGGCGTGGAAGCTGCGGAGCGTCCTGAGAGCCCCCTCGGCCCAATCCGGGCGTTCTGTCGAAGAGGAGAAGCGGAAGCCCGTGGGCAGCAGCACCGCCCGCGCGGCGACATCGCAGGCGGCCCGATGGTAACGTTCGACCAGGCCCGGTGTCACCGGCATCGCCTCCCCGACGTTGGCGAACCCCTCGCCGCCAACGCTATCGGCGGGGAACTCGCGGGCCCGGGTCGGCCGCATGTCCACTCCGGTGAGATCGCGGATCGTGTTATCGTACTCGGTGTTGCTCAGCCGACGCAGCGTCACGGGCCCGGGGTCTCCAACCCGCGCAGCCGCCTCCAAGTGGAGCGCCGCCTTGATCCAATCTAGAAGTTGCTTTCGCTCGGCCTCGCTCGGCTGCGCTGCGTCCCTGGGGGGCATGTCCCCGGCGCTCAACCGTTCCGCGACGTCGGTGAGTACCCTGGGCTTGGCGAGGATCGCCTTGGCGGTGCCGAAGTTCACGAGATCGAGATCGTTATTTTTGGGCTTTTTCCCGTGACACTTCCCGCACGTCTTGACGAGCAACGGCTGAATCTGTTTCTCGAAGAACTCGCTGCTTTCCGCCGAGATCGCCTTCGGAGCGGGTTCTTCCGCAGCATGAAAGTGGCTCGTACAGGCCGCATAGATTAGGCCGAGCGTCGCCACCGAGAAAAAGAGACGATAACGCATCAGATTCGCTCCTTGTGGCTTTGGGTGAGGCCCGGCTTAATGGATGTTCGTGCACTCATGGTTACTCCGGTGGTCTCACTCACTCGGCCGGGTCGAGCACGAGCAAATGTACCCCGAGTACGTGGTCTTTGACACTGGCGCGGTAAGCCTGCATGTGCGGTGAGGCCGAGTGCGCCTTCAGTGACGCGAGATCTTCCCACTTCTCCACGACGACGACCTTGTCGGGGCCGACTTTGGCCTGATTGGACAGATCGGTACGCGAGTCGATCGCGGGGCCGTATTCGAGGCAGCCCTTTTCGGCACGGACATCGGCGATGAGTTTGCGGAACACGACCAGGTACGCTTCTCTCGTGCCCGGCGCGAGTTCGATGGTGGCGATAACGTGGATCACGGCAATCGCTCCTTGTGACTCTCGATGTGCTTTCGCAGTTCCTCGGAAGCCTCCGCGACCCGCCCCGCGGCGAGCAAATCGACCAGGCGACAGTGGCCCTCGATGCCGACTTGCCATTCCGCCCGCTTCACACTCTCGCGGAATCGCTGGAAGAACACATTCAGTAAATCGCTGAAGGCGAGCAACGGCTTCAGCCCGCTCGCATCGAGGAGGGTGCGGTGGAACTGGATGTCGAGTTCGATCCAGGTCTTCAGATCGCTGGCCGCCCGAAATCGCTCGGCTAGCGCGCTGAGTTCCGCTGCGATCGCGGGGTCCTTCGCCATGTTGCGAGCGACGTGCGGCAGGACACCCGTTTCGACGATCACCCGGCTGTCGATCAATTGTTGCGGATCCGCATCGAGAAGGCCGCTGTGGAAGCCGAGGTGTTCGGTCAGGCGATCCATGTCGATGCGACCGACTGTCAGCCCGACTCCGGGTTTCGATTCGACGATGCCCAGGAATTCGAGCGACTTGGTCGCCTCGCGCACGCTGAGACGGCTCACACCGAACGTCTCGGCGAGCTGCGTTTCCGTGGGCAATCGATTGCCGGGGACGAGTTTGTTCGAGACGATGTGCCGCTGGATCTGTTCGGCGGCCTGATCGCGGAGTTTCGGTCGACGGATCGCTTGCATAGCACGAAGACTTTCCTGTTTTGGAATACCGTTTGTTCAGAGACACGCGTCGGGTTTCAATTCTGGTGTTCGGGAAGGGGCAGAAACACGCCGTGTGCTTGCCCCCTTCCAAATCGCCTCACTTCTCGCTGGTGAGCTCGAAGTTGAGGTTGTTGTCTCCGGCTTTCAACTCCCGCTTCAGTTCGGATTTGTCGTTGTACTTCGCCGGAACTGCCTCGATCGTCTGTTCCACCATCGTCCCTGGTGGTGAGGGCGAACCAGCAGGGATCTGCTTCCCGGTCTTCTTCTGGCTCCTGATCTCAACGCGATAGATTCCGGGCGGTGGCAGGTTATTTCCAACCAACTGAAACTCACCGAGCGTGATCGACGCTCCGGCAGTCTGGCCCTTGTTCAAGTCGTTCGGAATGAAAGTGATCGCCCCGGTGTCGATGGGTTTGCCGTTCAGTGTGACCTTGCCGCGGATGTGGACTTGCTTGTCCCCACACCCGGCGATCATTAGCAGGAGGCCCGCCACGATGAACGAGGCGGCGAAACGAGGAACGTTACACATCGGTGCCTCTCCTTTCGTGAGGGTTGGGTTCAGGGCAAAATCAAGACCTGACCGTCGGCGATCCAGGCCAGGTTCTGCCAGGTGGCGATCGGAATGTTGTCGGTGATGAAGCGCACACTGCCGTCGCACAGCACCACGTTTACCCCGCCCGTATGTCGGCTTCGGGATGTGGCGGCGGCCGTACCGCCGTCGTCCGGAGTGCAAGGAAGGTTCTGAAGCGGTTGGTTGAAGGTGGAGTTACATGTGAACGATTGCATGCGATCCGGGGTCGACGAATTCGGCGTTTGAGCAGCGTTGAGGAACTGACAACCGGCCCGGTTCGTGTAAAAACCGCCGCGAGCATCCGTCTCGCCGACACCGGTCAGTCCCTCGCACAGGGCCATCGAATTACTCAATCCGTCGGTGATATCCGCGAACCGGATGGCCCGACCGGCTCCCATGCAAAACGCCGATTTCTGCCCGGAGGGATAGTTGTTGCTCCACAACTGATCGTCATTCGTGCCCGAGAAGATACCTAGGTAGTTGCTTGCCGGGAGCCGGTTGGAAGTGGAACCGGCCAGGCCGCCACCTTTGAGCGGGGAGCGGCCGTCGCTCGGGCAAAGGAATCCATTGAGCACGAGATTGTTCGCCACAGCAGGCCAGGCGACCAGCCAGGGTTTGCCAGGAGTGAAATTGTCTTCGCCGATCGCCGAGTAGTACCCGGACTGCTCCAGGCACGGCAGGAGGTAGTGCAGCAAGCAAGGCCATTCGTTGCTGGCGCTGAGGGTGTCGTTTCTGGTACCCGGCGGCAGCTTGTTCGTCGTATCGTGGTGATTGTGCAGGGCGATCCCGAGTTGTTTCAGATTGTTCTGGCACTTCAGTCGCGCGGCTGCCTCCCGGACTTTCTGGACGGCGGGCAGCAGCAGGCCGATCAGGATCGCGATGATGGCGATCACCACCAACAACTCGATGAGCGTGAACGCCCGCGGTCGTCTCGGCGGACTGTGGGAGAGGAAACGATACATCAATGAACTCCTGGGAAGAGTGCGATCGAAACTTTCGAGGACTCTCGAAACGTCGCCTTTTTAGGATGCCGTGTTGACAAGAGAAAGGCATTTTGCTATTTTATCAGACAATCGGATCATGTCAAGCACTCTCTCCGCAGGAATCCCATGCCGGTTGTTGCCGTTACCGATTTCAATTTCCCGTCGCTCGAGATCGAAAAGCGGATTCTTCGTGCCGCGGGGGCCAAACTTCGCGCCGGTAACGATCGACAGATCGCCGCATTAAAGTTGCTCGTCGCGGACGCCGACGCCGTGATCACGCAGTTCGCGCCGATCAATGCGGAAGTCATTTCCGAAATGCGGCGGGCCAAAGTCATCGTGCGGTATGGCATCGGCGTCGATAACGTCGATTTGCGGGCGGCGAAGGAGCGCGGCATCCC
>JAYTBD010000340.1:0-4622 GCA_043737155.1 Fimbriiglobus sp.
AACCACTCCGCGAGTTGCTGCCAGCCCCAGTAATAACCGGGGTCGATGGAAACGAGGGCCTGCATCATCGGGATGGCGGCGCCGTAGTTGCCCCGGCGGGCTTCGACCCACGCGGCGCGGCCTTGCAACACGAGAGGGAGGTTGTCGAGCAGCGGCGCCGGTTGCAGCGTCGCCAAAGCTTCGTCGAACCGGCCGACGTCGGCGAGGCGTTCGGCCTTCAAATCGTAGGGTTCGGGGTTGGTCGGCTCGAGCGCCGCGGCGCGGTCGAGCATCTCCAAGGCTTCCGGGGTTTGATCGTACTTGTTGAGGAAGCGCGCGAGCTTGAGAAAGACGCGCGGGTCGCCGGCGCGGTCCTGCGCGAGATCGCGGGCGAGATTCAGCGCCGCCTCGGGCCGCTCGACGCGGTCGCCCCAGTTGGAAACGGCCCCCCACGCCCAGTCGTACCCCGGTTCGTGGCGGACCGCGCGCTCGGCGGTCCGCAGCGCTTCCTCGCCGCGGTCGGACTCCCACAGTTGCTCCGCGAGGAACCCGTGCGCCAGCGGATCGAGCGCCGCCTTGGCGAGGTTGGTTTCGAGGACCGCCAGCGCCTCGTCGCGCTCCCCGGCATCCGCGAGGGCATCCGCCAAGTCTTTGGCCGGCGGCGTCCACCCGGGGGTGCCCTTCACCGCTTGCCGCAGCGCTTCGATCCGCTCTTCGGTCGCCCCGCTGCGCCCGCACGCTTCCGCGAGGTCCATCCAGAGGCGAGAAAGCAGCGGGAAATGCGCGGTCGCTTCCTTCGCCAGCGCCGTGGCCTCCGGTTCCCGGTGCATCATAATGAGCTGTTGAATCACGATCGACCACGCTTGCCAGAGGTCGGGCCGCTCTTCCAAAAACTGCTCGAGTTCGGCGAAGAAGGCTTCCTGCTCTTCGGGGTCTTCAATCAGCGGCAGCCTCTGATCGCGGTACGCGAGCAGCCCATCGCCGTTGGTCGGTTGCTCGTGCAGTTGATCCGCGACGAAGCGCAGCGCCGCTTTCTTCTCCTTCGACCCCCGTGCGGTTTGGACGAGTTCCACAATGGCGAGTTCGTGGTCGATGTACTTCGCCAGCCCCTGCTTGAAGATCTCGCACGCCTCGTCGCCGCGGTCGGCCCGGCGGGTGACGTTGGCCAGCACCGCGTACTGCGACGGGTGCTCCGGCTCGAACTCCGCGGCGCGGTGGGCCGCGGCCAAAGCCGCGTCGATCTCGCGGCGCTCGCCGTGGAAGAGCGCGAGTTGGCGGTGCGCCCACGCATCGCGCGGGCAGACGACGAGGAGATCGTCGATGGCTTCCTTGGCGGCGGCGTCCGTTTCGCCCGTCAGCCATTCGGCGCGGAGTTTCAGCAGCGGGTAGAAATGGGGGAAGCGGTGGACGCGCTCCGCGAGGTAGCGCTTGGCCGCGGCTTTCCCCTCGGTGTCCGCGAGGAGACCGACGATGAGCCGATGCACCTCGGGGTTCAACGGATCGTGACCGTCGTATTCGCGCAGGTCGGCCAACGCTGCGCCGTAGTCCGGCTTCATCCGGTTCAAACGCGCGGACGACTTGAGCCAGACGGATTTCGATTCGCCGAGGCCGGGCCGGGCTTCGGCCAACTCCTGCTTGGCGTCCTCGAAACGGCCTTGCCCGGCCCACTGCTCGGCGCGGAAGATCCGCAACTCCGCGAGAGTCGCCTTCGGAGCGGGTTCATTCGGATTCGACTCCCCCGCGGGATCAAACGCTTCCAATTTCTCGATGGCTTTGTCGAGCGCCGTGCCGGCGAATTCCGGCTCGCCGCGTTCGATGAGTGCCGCGTGCAACGAGCGCACCGCCGCGGCGGCGGGCACCTCGGCCCGCGTCGCGCGGCGCTGGAGCAAGCGGACCGCTTCCGAGATCTGACCCGTGGCGCGGGACACCCTCAGATAGACTTCGGCGAATTGTTCCTCGCGGTCGTCGAGGCAGCTGGCGAAGCGGTTGAGTTCCACGGCTTCGGCGAAGCGCTGCCGCTCCCACCACTGCGCGCCGAGCAGGAAGTACCCGGCCGCGGCGTGGGGCCGCACCCGCAGCGAGTGGCGCAGCAAGCGCTCCGCTTCGTCTTGCTCGTCCGGGTCGGTCAGCAAAACTTGGGCGAGCGATTGAATCAGGATCGGGTCGGCGTCCTCTCGGCTACCTTCGGCGCGGAGGAACGCCGTGCGCTCGGCGTGCAGCCCGAGTTCGCGCAGGGCGTTGGCCTTCACCATCGCGAAGGTCGCATCGTGCGGGAAGTCGAGCAGCAGCCGATTCGCCGCTTCGAGCAGCAGCACAGGGTGCTGCGTCGCCTTCGCCCAGGCGAGCTGGGCGATCTTGGTCCACGGGGTGGCGGGGAACTCGGCGAGCAGCGCATCGAGGTTCGCTTTGGCCGCCGCGAAGTCTTTCGATGCGATTTCGGTTTGGACCCGGTGCAGGGCGTCGAGCACGTCCGCGTCGGGGAAATCGATCCCGTCGAGCTTCGCCGCTTCTTCCATCGGGACGACGGCGAGGCAGCGCGGCCCCGTGGACTTGAAACGCTTGAACATCGCCGTCAGGGGCGCTTCGACCGGTTTGCGCTCGAGCGTTTCGGCGAAGTAGAGCGAGCCGCGCGTGTCGTCGGCGCCGATGACCAAGCGAGTCTGGCCGAAGCCGGTTTCGACGAGGGTCAGTTGAAACGGGAGCCCCCGGCCGATGAGTTCGTTCACCACTTCCGGCGTGAGCGCGAATTCGCGCGTGTGCCAGCCGGCCTGCTCGTAGCGCCGACGCTCGACCGAGTCGGGTACGCCATCGAGCGGGCCGGTCGCTTCGGCCGCGGACAATTCCAACGGCCGATTCCAGAAGCGGCCCAGCAATTGGGGCACCGTCGGCGGCGTGCGCTCGTAACCCATGTCGAGGGGCAGAATCAGCCGCGTCGGTTGCGTCGGTGCCTGTTCCTTCAACCGCTCCGCGAAGGCCGGGTAGAAGGTTTCGTCGTCCTCTTTCACGAGTCGCGCCTGCGCTTCGGCCTCCGGCATCTCGCCCAGCAAGTAGGCCACGTCGCAGCGCCGGGCCGCGAGCCAGTCGCGTAGCTCGGGCTCCAAAATCGGCGAGAGTTCCGCGTAGCGCTCGACGCTTCGGCGCGCATCGGTGGTCCGCCCGAGGTCGAGCTGCACCGCCGCGAGTTGGGCCACCACCAAGCCGCTCTCCAAGTGGCCCGCTGCCTCCGTCAGAAACTCGCACGCTTCGGCGGTGCGACCCGTCCGCGCGAGCAAGTGCCCGACCGCTTGGACGCCGGGGCGAAACCACGGTTGCAAATCGAGCGACTGCCGCGCGGAGACGAGCGCGTCGTCGAGCTTCTCTTGAAATTCCAGCACGCTGGAGCGTTCGACGAAATGCCACGGCCGGATCGGCGCCATCGCTTCGGATTGACCGAGGAACTTTTCCGCGCGGTCGAAGTCGCGCAGGCGTGCCGCGGTAAACGCTTGCAGCGCGAGCCAATCGGCCCGTAATTCCGGCGACGCTTCGTCCCAGTCGGTGTGGTTGCGCTGGAAGTACCAACCGGCGAAAGGCCCGAAGTGTTCGAGCCGATAGCGGCCGTGGTAGTAGACCGCTTCCGGGTAGGCGGGGCTTTCCCGGTAGGCGAGGATATGCAACTGCCGGCCGAGGCGCGGCGCCCCGAGTTGCATGGCCAACCGACCCGCGATGAGCCGCGCGGCGGGGCCGGCCCATGCCCGCAGCGGTCCGAACGCCCGGCCATATTCGTAGGCCGCGCGGTACCGCCCCTGCAGATAAAGCTCTTTGATGGCGGCGACGGCGCCGGACGCGATGTCCACGGCTGGGGTGGGGGTCGATTCCCGCGGCACGGTGCGTCCTTCGGAGGCGGGTGGGTCGGGGGGAATTCGGGCGGTCGTCATGCGGGCGGGTCGCTCGGCGGTTGCACGTTCGCCAAGTGGCCGACTTGGCCGAGGATGTTCCCGAGCTGCGCCAGCCGCACCCCGTACTTATCGAGGAATTCGGCGAGCGCGAATTCCGATTCCAATTCGACCGCGTCCTCCCCGGTCAGGCGATCCGCCACTTCCCGCATCAGTTCGAGGTAGGCCCGTTCCACGCCCGGCAGAACGCCTTTGCACCGGCCCGGCAACTCGGGGAACTCCTTCGCCCAGCGGTTGTAGAAGTTCTGCCAGCGGGTCTTTTCGTCCCCGGCCCCTTGCTGCGCCCGCATCAGCCCGATCTGCTCGCGCTGGAGTTCCACCAACTGGCGCAGGAGGTCGGTCGTTTCGGCGGAAGCGGCGCCCGCGTGCGGCGGATCGGGCAGGCGCAGCATCGGCGACGAAACGATGATCGAAGCATCCATCGGGCGGTACTCAACGGGTCGAGGGAGCCTATTCTGGCATTATACGTCCGCCGGCCCGAACTGCACCCACGGGAAGATCGCCATGCTCCTCGGACTCCGCACCGCCGTTTACACGGCCCCCGATTTGGCCGCCGCGAAAGTGTGGTACACGGCCGTGCTCGGCTTCGGTCCCTACTTCGACGAGCCGTTCTACGTCGGCTACGAAGTCGGCGGCTTCGAACTCGGGTTGGTGCCCGACGGCATCCCCGGCGCCGGCGGCACGCAGGTTTTCTGGGGGGTCCCCGATTGC
>JAYTBD010000341.1:0-4622 GCA_043737155.1 Fimbriiglobus sp.
CGGTTGAGTACGACGCTGGCCGGGTGGCATTGGCTGGCCAGCGTCATACTCATGCTCAAACAGGCGTTCGGATGGGAAAGTCAATAACAGCCTCTAGGCAAGTCGGCCCCGTTGGGCCAAGATGCCTACTTCTCACTTCCCAGCATAGCTCTGTTGGAATGCGGTGACCCCAGTCCCCACCTCCCCGAAGCCGGTGTCCGCCAACGCCAACTCGAGCGCGGCAATGGCCCCGAGCACATCGAACGCATCCACATACCCCATGTGCGACAACCTCCAGATTTGGCCCTTCATGCTGTCTTGGCCATCGGCGAGTTTGAAGCCGTGTTTCTTCTCCAGCGTCTTCAGCGTCGCGCTGCCTTCGATGCCTTTGGGGACGGTGATCACCGTCAGTCCGTTGTTCGGCCGCGCGGCGAAGAGTTTCAACCCCATCGCCACCACCGCGGCCCGGCAGGCGGTCGCCACCTTCGCATGGCGTGCCCACAACTGCTCGATTCCTTCGGCCCGGATGCGCTTCAAACTGACGCGCTGCGCTCGGATGAGCGTGTTGGCCGGGGTGAACGGCGTGTCGCTCTCGGCGATCTTGGCCAAACTGCGGCGCAAATCGAAATAGAACCCGCGCGGCGGATTCGCGTCGATCACGGCTTTGGCCTTCGGGCTGACCGACACGTAGGCCAAGCCCGGCGGCAGCATCAGCGCTTTCTGCGAACCGCTCACCATGATGTCGACGTCCCAGTCATCGCAGCGGCACTCCATGGCGCCGAGACCGGAAATGCCGTCGACGATGAGCAGCGCCGGGGTCGCCGCGACGAGTTTGCCGAAGGCTTCAATGTCATGCCCGACGCCGGTGCTGGTTTCCGACAGCGTCGAGAAAACACACTTCGCATCCGGGTGGGCTTTCAATGCCGCGGCGAGTTGTTCCGGCGACACCGCTTGGCCGTACGGCACTTCGACGACGACGGTGTTGACACCGAACGCTTTGAGCGCGCTCTTCCAGCGTTCGCCCCAGCGGCCGGCCGTGAGCAGGATCGCTTTTTCACCCGCGGCCAGGGTGCTGCACACGGCCGATTCCATCCCGCCGGTGCCGGAACTGGTGAGCGTGACGATGGGGTTCGCGGTTTGGAAGACGTACTTGAGATCTTCGGTCACCTCGGCGAGGATCGCTTTGGCTTCGCCGGAGCGGTGGTACCCGACGGGCTTGGCGAGTTCGAGCAGCGTCTCTTCGGGAACGGGCGTCGGGCCGGGCGTGAACAGGCGCGTCTTCATGGGGGAGCGGATCCGGTAACGGGGTGAGTTTGGACAGAGCTGTTTTAGGAGTGGGGACGGGGAAAGAAATGGTTCGCGCGAACCCCCGATGCTCGAATGACTCATTTCCGTTGAAGAGGGACACGGATGACGCGCTGTGAGCCGGGTTGCGTAAGCGCCCGGAGCAGCGGTCACAAACTCCGGGCGCTTACGCAACCCGGCTCACAGCGCGTCATCCGTGTCCCTCTGAAAAACTCAACTCAACCGGAAGGTGAAACCCCGATGCGCCCGATTCATTTTCGACAATCCGCGTGCGTCCATGACAAGTTTCTACCCATCCAGAGTATACCCCGTGAGCAGACGACGACAGATCCCGACGGGTTGGCAGACATCGGCCGATGAACTCGGTTCGGAGGATGGAACCGACCCGCGGCTGTTCCACGATAAACCGTGGAACGAACCCCGCCAAGCGAGCCGCAAGGCCCGGCAGTTGTGCGGGCAGGTGATGGAAGCTCTGAGCGGCATCCTCTCGGGAATGGCCGACGAGAGCTTGCAAAGCCTCGCGGTGGTGATGGTCGAGCCGGCCCCGAATACGGGCCGACTACGCGTGACAGTCGCCGGATTCATTCCAGCAGACGCCACAGACCCCACCACCCGGACGAATGCTTCTATCGTGTTGGTGAAGGCCGGGGGTTTGCTACGGATGGAAGTCGCGCGGGCGATCCATCGCAAATACGCCCCGGAGTTGGTATTCCACCTCGCTTGACACCGAGACTTTTCGACGTGACGCAGCCCCCCGGTGCGTCACTCTTCATTTCTACCCTTGACTCCGCTCGGAGCCCGGCGAAAATGACGTGTCGATTCCCCACGGGCACATTATGTCGCTGCGCTATTCCCAACGCCCATCCCGCGAGTGGTTGCTGCTCGTCGTCGCCCTCCTTTTGGTCGCCGGCATCGTGGTGCCCCTCTGGCGAATGACCGGTTCCGAAGAATCTCGCACGGCTTTATTGAACAATTGGACGCCCCAACGCCTCGGCAAACTGCTCATCGGGCCCGAACAAGCCATCTGCTATCTCTGTTTCACATGGGCCGGTTTGATCCTGCTCCGACGCTACGCCGAAGTCCGAAGGCAGCTTACGGCGTTTCATTTTGATCTGCTCCCGACGGATGAAGGAGCGCGAATCCTTCCCGAGGACGCCCGTCCACTCGCCCGCAAGGTCGATCAGGTGATGACCCGCAACGGTCCGACGATCCTCGCCAACATGATCCGCTTGGGCCTCGGCAAATACGCCATCAGTAAAAGTGGGCCGGATGTCGCCGAAGTGGTGCGAAATCAGGCCGATGTCGAGCAATCGCGCTTCGTCGCCACGATGGGTACCGTGAACTATTTGGCGTGGGCCATCCCGGCCGTCGGCTTCCTCGGCACCGTGCGCGGTCTGGCCGGGGCGATGGGTTTGAGCCGGGCGAAAGATCAGGACGTCCAAGAATACATCGACAAATACATCGACCAAGTCAAGGACCACCTCGGCACCGCCTTCGATTGCACCTTCATCGCCCTCGCACTCAGCCTCGTTTTGATGTACATTCTCCACAGCGTTCAGCGCAGCGAAGAGACGCTGGTGATCGATTGCCAAGACTACTGCCAAGAGCATTTGCTCCTGCGGCTCTACGACCCGCAGCCGCACGACGGGGTGTCGCTGGTACCGGCGGGACGAAACTGATCGAGGTGGCATGTTCGGACTGCTCTCGAAGAAAGCGGCGCTCGCGGAGCAACCGCTCCGGCTCGTGGGGATCGACCTCAACGCGACCCGTCTGCGCGCGGTCGTCGCCGGCGAAGGCCGCACGCGCCCGATCCTGCTCGACGATGCCGGCGAAGACTTGCCACTATTCTTGCGACTCGATCAGCGCGTTCCCCAGCCCGGGGCGGACGCGGTCGATTCGTGCCGATTGAACCCGCATCTGATTTGCAGCAATTTCCTCGGGTCAATCGGTCAACCGCACGAGTGGCGCAGCGAGCGCCACGTGCTCACACCCGAATCGGCGACAAAGCTAACCTTCGATAAACTCCTCCGGCACATCGCCGCCGAGAGCGACTCCGCCGGATTGGCCCTCCCGGTCTATTTGTCAATTTCGCAAGTCCGCACCGTCCTCGAATTGGCGCAGGAGTGCCGATTGCCGGTGCGCGGGTCCGCCGCGGCCCCACTCGCCTTGGGCGCCCACCGTGCCAGCACCCTCGGCGGCCCCGCGACAGTGTTACTCGTCGATGTCGACGAGTTCGCCCTCAGCGGCACGGTAATCCAAGTCGGGCCCACGGACGTGCGAATTCTCGGCTCTGCGTACTGGCCACAAGTCTCGCTGCGGAATTGGAAGAATCGCCTGCTCGACGGCATGTCGGATCATTGCGTCCGCATCTGTCGGCGCGATCCGCGCGACTCGGCCGAGGCGGAGCAGGGCATGTACGATCAACTCGAAACGGTGATGGAACAGACGCGGACCGGCCAGCGTGCCACGATGCAAATCCGCGGGGAACACTGGTTCCAAGATCTCGCCCACCAGCCCGAGCAGGTCGAAGGGTACTGCGGCAACCTGATCAAACTCGCCGGGGAAGGTTTGAAGCAACTGCTGCTTTCGTCCGCGCTCAGTTCGCCGCCGCAAGCGATTTGGTTCTCGCACGCCGCCGGGCGCTTGCCGGGATTGGCCGCGAGAATTTACAAGCACTCGCCGGAGCAAACTGCGGTGAGTATCCTGCCGCAGAATGCCGCCGCGGAAGCCGTGGCCGCGATTCTGCCGCGCTGGTTGCAGGGCGGCTTGCCGAGGATCCACCTGGACAGTGTACTGCCGTTCGACAAACCGTGCGTCGGGCCGCAACTGCCGCCCTTGTTCCTCGGCAAGACCCCGCTGAAATCGGCCCTCGCGGTCGGTCGGAGCGAAGGATAAGGAGGCCGACCGTGAGGATGAGATACAAGCAGCCGACGCTCGTGAGCATGTGGATGCTCGACGTCTTCTGCTGCGCCCTCGGTTGCGTGATTCTGCTCTGGGTGCTGGAATCGCTGAGTTCGACCGAGCAGAGCAAGAAAGCGCGGAACGCCCTTCAGGATCTGAGCCGGACCAAGAATGAACTCGTCGCCACCCAAGATGACTTCACTAAAACCAAGAGCGTGCTGAACGCGACGATCCAAGACTTGCGCGGGGTTCTCGCGGTGATGACGGCCGAGCGCGATAGCAAAGATCATGATTTGATCCGCGCCAACGCCGATCTCGCCAACAGCCGCAAAGCGTACGCGATCGCCACGTCGGATCTGGCGGATGCAAAGAACCGCCTCGCCGCCGCGAACGAGGATTTGACGACCGTCCGCGACGACGTGGCCAAGATCGAAGCC
>JAYTBD010000342.1:0-1799 GCA_043737155.1 Fimbriiglobus sp.
GCCCCGCACGCCGAGCGCCTCCGGGAACTCAACGCCCGGCAACCCGACCTCACGCCGGCCGAACTCCGCGACCGCCTCGGCATCGCGGTCGCGCCGCTAACCGTCTGGCGGATGCTCCGCCGCCTCGGCCTCACGTTAAAAAAAAACCTCCGCGCCGCCGAGCAGCACCGCCCCGACGTCGCCGCCCTCGCCGCTTGGCCGCCGCTCGTCGCCGCAACGCCGGCCAAACGCCTGATCTTCCTCGATGAAACCTGGTTCACCACTTCCATGGCCCGGCTTTTCGGCTACGCCCCGCGCGGCCGACGCCTGCTCGACTTCGCCCCCCACGGCCACCGGAAAACCACCGCACCGTCGGCGGTCTCACCGCCCGCGGATTCGTCGCGCCGATGGTGCCCTCGACGGCGCGGCCTCCACCGCCTACGTCGAGCAGGTGCTCGCCAAGGAGACGCGCCCCGGCGACCTGCTGATCCCCGACAACCTCTCGTCCCACAAGACCGCCGCCGTGCGCGCCGCCTTCGACCGCTGCGGCATCGCCCACCTGTACCTGCCGGCCTATAGCCCCGACTTCAACCCCATCGAGAACGCCTTCTCCAAGTTCAAGCGGCTGGTGCGCGGCGCCGCCGAACGGACCGTCGAAGGGCTGTGGGCGAGCATCGGCCGACTCCTCGATCACTTCACCCCGAGCGAGTGCCGCAACTACCTTCGCCACTGCGGATACCACGCTACGAAAAAGTGAAGTCCGCTCTAACGAAACGATTCAGCTTTGGGCATCGCTCCGCGGCCGCAAACTCGCCGGCATGAAGTTCCGCCAGCAGCAAATCATCAATGGCTACATCGCCGACTTCGACTGCGCCGACGTCGGGGTGGTGATCGAATTGGATGGACCGATTTACAATTCGCAGGCGGAGTACGACTCGTCGCGTGATCGGGTGATGGCGGCGCGGGGACTTACGATCCTGCGAATCCCGAATGTCCGCATCGAGTCCGCATTCGAACTTGTGTTGGCTGAAATAGCATCATTCGCACATTGGCAAGCCGGACACAGGTCGGGAGTGCTCCTCCGCAACCCCTTGCCGCGCATGGTCTGTCCAGTGAGTGGGAAACGAGTTCAGCGTGTTCTGACCGGGGACATGGGTGACACCCGTTCGGGGACATGGGTGACACGTGGGTTGGTAAGGGGGAGTGTAGGACCGCAACTCGGCCGCGGTGCCGCCGAGGGCCGAGTTGCGGCCCTACAATCCCGCTCGCTCAGCATCCGTCCGCGTCGCCGGGCGGCCGGGGGTTCGCGGCGGCGGACCAGCTTCTTGCTCCGCGGGTCGAGGTCGCCCGAGCGGTGCGGGCCGAACCGGACGGCGATCGGATCGCCCGGCCCCGGGCCGGTGCATCCCGAGCCCGCGGCGGATGAACGCGGGCGGCACCCCGTGGCGTTCGTCGCGGAACCGGAGCACGCCGCCGTTTTGCACGCGGCGGCCGCCCGTGGCACGGCGATGCCCGGATGCCGCGGCCGGACGGTGGGCCGGGTGTCGCTCCGCTCGCTCCGGTCGCCCCACGGCGGCCCGTCGTCCACGGGCATTTTCGCGGGCGGGCCGTAGCGGGCGAAGATCCGCCGCAGGGCCTTCGGCACCGTCTCGGCCCGCTCGTCGGCGCACGGGACCAAGCCCGACGAGGAGCGCGAATGATCGCCGGGGACGGTGGGCGGAGGACGGCGCCGACCGTCGGCCAGAGCGGAGCGACCTTCGGAGTCCATTTGCCAGAGGCCGTTGCGGGCCGGGTGTTCGAAGCGTTGCCGGTCGCGGGGC
>JAYTBD010000343.1:0-4615 GCA_043737155.1 Fimbriiglobus sp.
CTCCGGGCGCTCACGCAATCCGGCTCACCACACTCCCGCGTATGTCGGCTCGCCACTCACGCAACCCGGCTCGCCACACCCGCGCGAGTCGGCTCGCCATTCCACATTTGGGTGCATGATGCCCCGTCCGATTCTGCTTTTCACCGGCCCGTTCGCCGACTTGCCGCTCGATTCCCTCGCGGCCAAGGCGAGCGACTGGGGCTACCAAGGTGTGGAACTCTGCTGCTGGGGGGATCACCTCGAAGTCCAACTCGCCCTGAGCGACGAAAGCTATTGCCCCGCCCGATTGGAACTGCTCGCCCGGCACGATTTGCACGCCACCGTCATCGCCAATCACAAGGTCGGCCAGGCGGTGTCGGACGTGATCGACGAGCGCCACCAAGCGCTCGTGCCCGATTACGTCTGGGGCGACGGCGAGCCGGCCAAGGTGCAGCAGCGCGCCGCCGAGGAGATGATGGCGACCTTCCGCCTCGCCGAGAAACTCGGAGCCGGCGTCGTCAGCGGATTCACCGGCTCGCCGATCTGGTCGTACGTCGGCGGCTACCCGGCCCCTAAACCGGCGGTCATCGCCGAGACGCTCAAGCAGTTCGCCAAGCAGTGGAACCCGATCCTCGACGTGGCGCGCGATTGCGGCGTCCGCTTCGCCTGCGAAATCCACCCCGGACAGATGGCCTTCGATTTGCACTCCGCCGAGATCGTGCTCGATGCCCTCCACGGCCGCGAGGAGTTCGGATTCACCTTCGACCCGAGCCACTTCCATTGGCAAGGGGTGGAACCGATCGAAGTGTTGCGCCGGTTCCCGGATCGCATTTACCACGTCCACGTCAAGGACGCGACGCTGACCCTCAACGGCCGCGCGGGGGTGCTGTCGGGCTATTGGCCGAGCGGCGATCCGCGCCGCGGCTGGCAGTTCCGCAGTCCCGGCCGCGGCGGCATCGACTGGGACGCGATCCTGCGCACGCTCAACGAGATCGGCTACGATGGCCCGGTGGCGGTCGATTGGCACGACCCCGGCATGGACCGCGAGTTCGGCGCCGCGGACGCGCTCCAGTTCTTGCAACGCGCGGACTTCGACCCGCCGGCGCGGGGGCCGCAGGTATTTCGGGGATAGGAGAAATAGGAGGGATTGCCCATTGCGATAGAATTTGAATGGGATGCGGATAAAGCGGTGAGCAATCTCGCCAAGCACGGCGTGAGCTTTACCGAAGTGGTCTCTGTCTTTTCGGATAAGACGGCGGCGATTTTCGCGGATCCAGTTCATTCAACTATTGAAATCCGCGAAATACTGATCGGCTTGTCGTCGTCGAATCGATTGCTCGTCGTCTCGTTCACAGTTCGGCCACCCAACATCCGAATCATCAGCGTGCGACTCGCGAATGAGAAAGAACGGCAGAAACACCAGGAGTTGAAATCATGAGCGATGATTTGGATGACGACTACGAGTTCGACTACAGCCAAGCGCAGCCCAATCGGTTTGCTTCGGAAATGCAAATCGGGGGAAGGGTGATCATCCTCGAACCGGAAGTTGCCGCCGTTTTCCGAGAATCCGGGACGGTGAACGCCGTGCTGAAAGCGCTCCTGAAGACGATGCCACTTCGCACGGCCCCGGACGCCGCCTGATGCGCTTCCCCGAATTCGACACCGTCGATGCCCTCAAACGCGAATGGACCGACCGCCGCGTCCGCGTGCGGCCGGGGGTTCGCGCGGATCTCACGCGCTTCGAGAACCGCGTCGGCCGGGTCGTGACAGTCAACTACAGCGGTCGCGCGGTCGTCGATTTCGCCGACGGCGGTTGGTACGACATCGCCGACTTCGCCGCGGTGCTCGAACCGGTGACCGACGAAGCCGAAACGAAAAAGTACGACGCCACCGCCAACAGCGCCCAGCCGTTCCCGACCCGCCAAAGCTAACTCTCCCGAAAGCAGACATGCCCACGATCACCAAAGAGACCATCGGCATCGGGTTCCTCGGCGCCGGCGACATCGCCATCCTCCACGCCGCGGCCGTGAAGAAGGTGCCCGGCGCCAAGCTCATCGGCTTGTGGAACCGGAGTCCGGACCGGGCCACGGCCCGCGCCGCCAACTTCGGCTGCAAGAACTACGCGACCCCCGAAGAGTTGGTGCGCGATCCGGCCATCGACGCCGTCTTCGTGCTGACGAATCTGGAATCTCACCTCGAATACACATTGCTGGCGTTGAACCACGGCAAGCATGTTCTCGTCGAAAAACCCGTCGGCATGAGCGTCGATGAGATCCAACAGATGAAGACCCTCGCCGACGCGAATGGGCTGACGGTGCTACCGGGGCACAACTACGTCTACGAAAGCAGCATGATCCGCACGCGCGAACTCGTCGACGGCGGCGACCTCGGCAAAATCGTGTCGGCGTACGTCATGTACAACATCCACCACCCCGAGGAGGTGGCCAAGCGTTACCCCGGCGTCGTCCGGCAGATCCTCACGCACCACTCGTACATCCTGCTCTACCTCGTCGGGGCGCCGGTCGAACTCTGCGCCATGAAGGCGAACCTCCATTACAAGGAGTACCAAGAGGAGGACATCGCAATGGTGCAGATGCGGCTGAAGAACGGGGCGCTGGCCCACTTTTGCGCCAGCTTCGCCGCCGACGATCACGCCGCCGACCCATGGACGGTGATGGTCAAGGTCATCGGCACCGCCGGCAGCACGCGCTACAGTTACCGCGACCACGTCGAGATCAAACCGGGGTTGGTTCACAGCCAGACGTACACGGCATACCAAGGGAGCGTCAGCAACGAGGTGAAGCATTTCTTGGTCGATTGCCTGCGTTTGGGCCAAGCGCCGCTGAGTTCGCTTGCGGACGCCATCACGGCGCAGAAGATGATCGAAGCGTGCGAGGAGTCGATCCGGACGGGGAGTGTGGTGAGGCTGTAACATCCGATGTCGAAGAAGAAGAAGCGAAAAGTATATCCGCGGCTCCGAGTGATGGCGGAATACGCCAGTTCCGGCATATGGGCCATGCAGTCCGTCGGTCTGTTCCGTCACGGGATGGTCAGCCACGGTCGGTTGCAACTCCCGCCCGATCTCCGAGGGCGATTCGAAGCTTGGATCGAGAAATATTGGGAGAACTTGGAACCGAATTTCGATGTCGCAAGTTTCAACGCCGAAGGATTGGAATTGGCCATCGCTCTCAAGAAGCTGCTCGGAATCAAGGTCCTAGTTGTATATGCGCCGCAAGATAAAATCCTCGGATTGGGTGAGGAGCGACTCATCGAATGAACAGCCCCTGTTCGGAAAATGAATTCGTTTCAATCCCGACATCAGAATAGAATTGCGGAATGACCACAGCGCTTTTACCATCCGCAGCATCGCATGAGCGCCCGAATTGGCCCCGCCTGCTGACCGCGGCCGACTTGGCAAATCTCCCCACGTCCATCCTGGGCGGAGACGTTTGGTACGAACTCGATGACGGCATTCCCGTCGTTCATACGCCACAGACCGCGAAGCAGTCCCGGTGCTGGACTCACGTTCTTCGCTATCTCCACACGGTGGAATCATCCGGCGACTTCAAACTTCTCGGCCGAACGGGCGTGGTCCTGCGGCGGGATCCCGACCGCGTCGTGGGGCCGGCGATTTCTCTGCTCGACCGGAACCGATGGCCACCGAAAGTTTCGCCCGAAGATTTCCTCGAGACCATCCCCGATCTCATCGTTGAAATCCGCGGTAAAAAAGACACAATTCTTGGAGTGGGAGGCAAGGTCGCCGAGTACTTGGTGGCCGGCGTGATCGAAGTTTGGATGCTCGATCCCGAGCTTCATACGGTTGCGACCCATACGGTCGCGGGCAATCGGACTTTGCGTGCAGACGAATCGCTGACATCCGAATTGCTCCCCGCGTTCCGGGTCGCGGTCGATCAATTCTTCGCCGAGTAATCCGCAATCCCAAATCCGAAATCCGAAATGCTCCGCATCGGCTCCGGCCACGACACCCACCGCCTCGAAGCCGGCTACCCGCTGATCCTCGGCGGCATCGCGATCCCGCACCCGCGCGGACTCGCCGGCCATTCGGATGCCGACGTAGTCCTCCACGCTCTGACCGACGCTCTGCTCGGGGCCGTCGGCTTCGGCGACATCGGCGATGCCTACCCGGACACCGACCCGCAGTGGAAAGGCGCGAACTCGGCCTTGTTCCTGACCGAGACTCTCGCCAAACTGCACTCGCTGGGGTGGAAGCTGGTCAACGCGGACATCACCATCTTCGCGCAAGAACCGAAGCTCGGACCGGTGAAGGCGACCATCCGCGAGAACTTGGCCCGCCTGCTCGGTGTGCCGGCCGATTGCGTGAACGTGAAGGCCAAGACGGGCGAGCGCGTCGGCCACATCGGCCGCGCGGAAGCGATTGGCTGCCATGCCGTGGTGCTGGTCGAACGAAATGGCGAGCCTCGGATGACCGGGGTATCGCCGGGGATTTGACCGCGACGAAGCACGAAAAAACCCCACCAAATGATGCCTTGCGGCGTCAAAGGATGGGGCCGGAACTGAGAAGAGGCAAGAGAGATACTGCCCGAATTGCCCGACCGTGTCAACCGCACTTTTCCTCGATTGCGCAAGAACCGACACAATCGGCACTTGCGACTTT
>JAYTBD010000344.1:0-4614 GCA_043737155.1 Fimbriiglobus sp.
CTCAAAGGCCTCGCGGACAGCCGGGTGATGCGCGTCGGGGCCTACAAAGCGAACGAGGTCGATGCCTCATGGTGGCGCCGGCACGCGCTCGCACCGGACGAAGCCGAGACCATCCGCCGAGCCTGCGACGCGATGATGGCCCCGCCGCCGCTCGCGGTGCTACTTCTGGTCGATCCGAAAAACTTCGACCAAATGCGCTTGGCCGCGCACTCCGTCCGCCGGCAGATCTACCCGCACTGGGAACTCCTGTTGGCGTGCAGTGGGGCGGAGTGGTTGCAACCGCACCTCGCGATGATTTTGGGCGACGACTCGCGTGTCAAGCTCGCCCTCGTCGACGAAGATGACGGTCTCGGCGCGGCCATCGCGCAAGCGATCGCAGACACCGATTGCGAACGCGTCGTGGTGCTGCCGCCGGGGGTCGAACTCGCCGAGGGGACGCTGTTCCACTTCGCCGAGGCGTTGAAACAGAACCCGGCCCTCGAATTCGCCCGCGGCAAGATCTACGACGGTTCCGCGGGCCCGACGAACGATGCGGGCGGTACCACGCACCTTTGGATGACGCGCACCCGGCGCCTCGGCGATGCACCGCCCGAATCGTTCAAGCCGGCCGCGGTCGAAGAATGGGTGAGCCACGGCATCGCTCCCGAGCACTGTAAAACTCTCGATCCGATTCTCGGATATCCGCTCGACGACAGCCCGCTGATCGACCGCGCCCGCGTCGGCACCGCGGCGCGCGTCCGCCCGCAGCGGTTGCACATCGCCGGTGACCTCTCGGGTATTTCCGGGTGGGATCACGTCGTTTATTCGGTGCTGCGTGGGATGCCTTCGTTCGGCGTGAAGTTCCGCCAGCACCCGATCTCTCAGATCCGACCCGAGTTGGTGCCGCCGCAGTTTCTGCCACCCCGCAAGGATCGGGGGCCGCACCAGAAACAACTCGCGATCTCGCCGCCGTTCCTCGCGGACCGCTTCGAACTCGACAAGAACTCGGCCCTCTTCACGATGTGGGAAACCGACTCGTTACCGCCGTCATGCGTACGTACCCTCAACAAGGCGGGTTTGGTGATCGTGCCGAGCCGGTGGAGCGTCGACTGTTTCCGCCGTTCGGGCGTCACCGTGCCGATGGAGGTCGCCCCCCTCGGGTGTGATCAACTCGTTTATAACGCCGACGGTTCCTTCCCCGAAATTTGCACGTTCGGCACCGCCGGGGCGCTCGCGGCCGGGGGGGTTCGCAAGAATGCCCAACGGATGATCGACCTGTTCCGCCGAGCGTTCCCCGTCGAAGAGAACGTCCGCTTGCGGGTGAAGATTTCGCCGAGTTCCCCGGCCATCGAAACCTACGACGACGCCCGCATCGACGTGGTGCGAGCCGTACTACCGCACGCGGAACTCGCGGGTTGGTACCGGTCGCTGACCGCGTACGTCAACGGATCCTTCGGTGAGGGTTTCGGTTTGCATCTCATCGAAGCGATGGCCTGCGGGCGACCGCTCATCACGTCGAACTACTCGGGCCTGACCGCGTTCTTCGAGCCGAGTTTGGGCTATGCCATCGATTACGAACTCGTGCCGGTGAAGAATGACATCTACATCGGCCGGTGGGCCGATCCGTCGGACGAGTCGATTTCGCAAGCGATGCACCGGATCTTCGCGGATCAAGCGGAAGCCCGCGAGCTCGGCGAGCGCTGCGCGGCGCGGGCCAAGAACTTCAGTTGGAAAGCGGCCGGCCGGCAACTGCACGCGGCGCTGGCGAAGCACGGCTTTGTTAGCCCGACGCGCTAGCGAGGAATTCGTCCGTCGAACAAGAGGCCCCTATGAAAGTCGCCATCGTCATCCCCACGCTCGCCGACGGCGACGCCGTCGGCAACGATGCCCTCGGCATGGCCAAGCACATCCGCGGCCGCGGCATCGACGTGGAATTCTTCGTCACTCGCAGCCGCATCGCGGAACCGACCAAGCTCATGCACGAGTTCAAATCGTCGATGCGTTCGCCCGACGACGCGGTGATCTACCACCATTCCATCGGCTTCGAAGCCGGCGTGAAGATCATCGAGTGGGCCCCGTGCCGGCGCAAGGCGGTGAAATACCACAACGTCACGCCGCCGAAGTTCTTCAAAGAACTCAACGAGGAGGTGGCCCGGGCCTGCGAAGAGGGCATCGCCCAAGTCGGCCGGTTGGCGAAGTCGAAGGCGATCATTTGGGCCGATTCGGTCTACAACGGCGAACACATCCGAGAGTTCAAACCCGGCCGCGAGTTCCACGAACTGCCGCCGTTCCACCACGCCGATCAACTGCTGACGCTGGAACCCGATTACCGCGCCGCATCCGGGCTCGACGACTGGACGACGAACATCTTGCTCATCGGCCGGGTCGTGCCGAATAAAAACATCCCCCTCGCGATCGAGGCGTTCGCGGAATACCGCCGGCGTTTCAACCCGCACTCGCGGCTCGTCATCGTCGGCGATCAGCCGATCCCCAATCACGCGGCCGAGGTGCACGACGCCATCGGCCGGCACAAACTCGGCGGGCACGTGCTGATCACGGGGAAGGTCTCGGTGCCGCAGTTGAAGGCGCTCTATCTCACGGCCGATGTCCTGTTCGTCACCAGTTTGCACGAGGGGTTCTGCGTTCCGTTGGTCGAAGCGATGGGCTTGCGCGTCCCGGTGGTCGCAGTGCCCAACGCGGCCGTCGGCTTCACCGGTGGCGATGTAGCGTTTTACGCCGAGGGCAATGCGACTGCCTTGGCCGAACGCCTCGACGGCGTGCTGACCGACCCGGAGCTGCGCGAGCGGCACCTGCACGCGGGATGGAAGCGGTACCGAGAGAAGTTCACGAACGAAGCGATCGAAGCGAAGTTCGCGGAGTTGTTCGACGAACTGTTGGCGGTGTGAACGGGGGTCGATTATGATAACCCATAGTTTCGCAAAGCTTTTCACCCTCCGAGGATCAACCATGATTCGCCTTAGTGCCTTGCTACTATTCGCCTTGGCGACTGCGGTATCCGCCGCGCCGGTGCCGAAAGTCGACTCGACCGAACAGATCAAGTTGAAGGACCACACCAACGTCAAGCTGGACGAGAACCTCCACTCGGAGAACTACCCCGACAACAACTTGAAGGAACTCAAAACCGGCAAGCAGAAACTGGGCGAGGTGACCTACGAAATCGGCGAGGGATTGCTGCAGCTCGGCAGTTCGAGCGTCGAGAAGAAGCCGGAGAAGTTCGAAGGCATCAAGGTCGGCCGCACCGCGGCGAAGTTGCACTTCCTGCAAGGAGCCGGCTATGACGCCCCGGCCGACACCGTCGTGGCCAAATACGTGATCCACTACGCGGACAAATCGAAGGTCGAAATCAACATGGTATACGGCAAGGATGTCGTCGATTGGTGGGCCTACCCCGGCAAGGATGCGCCGACCAATTCGAAGATCGTGTGGGAAGGGGAGAACGAAGCGTCCAAGGGGTTCAAAGCCAAGATCCGGCTGTACCACATGGAATGGACGAACCCGCATCCGGACAAGTCGATCGCGACCATCGACTTCGTGGCGGCGGATGTGACCCAGCCCTGCGCTCCGTTCTGCGCGGCCATCACGGTCGAGGCGGCGAAGGTGAAAGCGGAAGAGAAGAAAGACGACAAGTGATGTGCGAACCCGGATGATGGACGAGGGCGGTCGATCGGCCACCCTCGTTCGTTTCGATCACTTCGTTTCGGCGAATGCCCAGAGCGATTTCGCCGTGCGGACGTACAGGGTGCCTCCGGCAATGGCGGGTGTGGCCGAGGTCTTTTCACCCAGCTTCGGATTCTTCACGACGACTTCCGGACTGGCGGCGCCGGCTTTGAGCACGGTGAACGTGCCGTCGTCGAGCGTGACGACATAAATGTGCCCGTTGGCCGACACCGGCGATGCGTAATATCGCCCCTGGGACACGCCCCGTTCTTGCACATAGATTTCTTTTGCCTGTCTTGGCCTCGTAGGCTGTGCAGAGGCCGCCATCCTTCACCATGAAGTATTGGCCGCTCACGAGGATCGCACTCGGCACGTACGGCATCCCTTTCGTCTGTATCCATACGACGTGTGTCTTGGTAATGTCACCCTTGCCGCCCGCCTTGACCGCGAACGCGGAGTTCTTGCCGATCGACATGAACTTAAGAGTGGCATCCCATTCCGCACGGGTGAGAATACCGTCTTTGTCGGTGTCGTTGTTGTCGAAGAATCCTTTGAGGAAGGTATTGTCCGATTCCGCGCGGGAAATTTTACCGTCTTTGTCAGCGCCGCCTTGTTTCACGAGGTCGTCGAAAGACGGCATTTTGAATTCCTTGTCTTCGGCATCGCCGGGCGACCAACCGGCGAAGAAGAGCATCCCGTCGCCGACGACGGCGGTGGTGCAGCAGGCGGAGGGCATCCCTGTCACGCTCCATTTTTCGTCGCCGGTTTTGAAATCGTAAGCGACCATTTTCCCGTAGCCGCCGCAGACGATTTGCTTGCCGCCTTCGGTATCCCAGATGGTGGGGGTGCCGTAGCTCGTCGATGCGGGGCGCTTCTTCTCCCACTTCCGACTTCCGTCGGTCGCATCGAGCGCGATGAGCTTCGCATCTTTCATTTCATCGCGCTGCAAGATCACGG
>JAYTBD010000345.1:0-1797 GCA_043737155.1 Fimbriiglobus sp.
GAGGCGATGCTCGTGCCGTGGCGCAGAAACTTCTTGGTCATCAGCCACCAATCCGGGGAGGAGTGGCCGAGGGCGGGGCGTCGGGCGGAAGGTTTCAACGTCATTTGGCGACTCGGCTCGGTTTGGCGAGGAGGAGCTGGCTCCACCGCGGGTTCGCGGTCGGCTTTGGGGAAGTCAAAAAATGCAGCACGAGCCGGTTGACGAGCCAGTGCCGTTCGATTTGCGGGGCGTGGCCGCATTTCGGGATTTCCAAGAAGTGCCCATCGGGCAATTCCCGTGCCGCCTCCGCGGCGGTCTTCGGGTCGCAGACTTTGTCGAACTCGCCGGTGACGAAGAGCGTCGGGGCTTTGACCAGCTTGAGCTTCTCGCGGACGGTGTGATCCAAGGTCCCGCGGACGGTGCGCAGCAGGCCGGTCTTCCACTTGCGGTTTGCGATCTTGCCCTTGTAGAGCCGCACGATGTCGCGGTCGACGAAACGCGGTTGGTGGAACACGCTCTTCACCATGCCGTGCATATCGCCGCGCACCACGCCTTCGATAATGGGCAGTTGCTCTTGATCGCCCATCCCGGACGGGCAGAGCAGCACGACCCTGCTGACGAGTTCCGGGTACTTCACCGCGAGTTCCACGGCGATCTTGCCGCCGAGGCTGCTCGACACGAGGTGGTACGGTCCGTTCTGGACGAACTGCGTCAGGAAAGTCCGGTACTGCTCGACGAGGTAATCGACCGACACCGGTTGCTTGGTGGCGATGCGCTCGTGGAGGGCTTCGCCGTCGTAAACGATGATCTGCGGGGAATAGACGTCGAAGTAGCGGCCCCAGAAGCGGCGGTTGCGGAACCAGGATTCGTGCTGCTCCGCGAGGCCGTTCATCAGGATGAGCGGTTGGCGCCGGCCGTACGCCCGCGGGCGCAGGCGTTCCATCAAACCGTTCCAAGGGGGCATACGCACGCAAGCTCCGCCGGGCGGGAGGCAAGTGGAACCATCTTAGGGCGCATTTCGGTTCCGTGTAGATTCAAGCCCGTTCGGTCGGCCGAGGAGGACGGCGAATCTCGATCACGCGAGCCATGTCTCATACGGTGCGGTCGGCCTCCGCAGAGGTGTTTCGTTTCAGCCGTCCTCATTTGCACCCGACAATTGAAGCAAGTCATAGGGTGCGACGACGGATTTTGGGAACTCCTCTTGCTCCTCGTTCACATAACGGCTCCCGGCGACGCACATGGCGTGAGCATCCGCGTGCGTTCCAACTCCAAAATCGAATTCGCCGCCGATGCGGCGACCGATTCATTCCGGCTGGTCAGTCGATTCCGCAAGGCAAGGACCGCTTCGAAGACGACGTCGCTCCAAAGCTGTCCGCGCGCTTGTTCGCCCTTCGGCAGAACCGGCCGGGTGATCGGGGGCGAATCGAAGTGCGCGCCGATGCGATTGATTGGCACGGTGGCGGTCATGGCTGTCAGTCCAGTAAAGTGAAATTGGGTACACGTATAAATATGCGCTCCGGATTTGCATTGTCAAATAATTCGGGAAAAGGGAGCCGGTAGCATGAACTGCCGGCTCGCCTTACCATCTGCCCGTCTTCCGGGCTGATCGCTGTTATCGGATCGCTGAAAATTGTCCCATCCAAAACCTTTTGGACCGCGACAGCACTTAGCAATCGGCGGTCAGCTATCAGCAAAACCCTGCCGACACGAGATCCAGTAAGTGCCAAAATCTAGAGGCAGACCCGGGCTTTGCGCGCCCTATCGCCGCCGGGGTTGCATCGGCGATGATGATCCGGAACGGACGCTCCGCGGGGGATC
>JAYTBD010000346.1:0-4610 GCA_043737155.1 Fimbriiglobus sp.
TTCCAAGGCGGCATTCAATTTCTCGTGATGCCGTTGCGTCGTCAGGTCGGTCACGAGGACGCCGACGGCCATTCCGCTTTCCGGTGAGAACGCGTTCAAAGTGAGAAAGACCGGGATCAAACCGCCGTCCGCTTTCTGCAAATAGACTTCGCCTTGGCCGGCGCCCGCGCGGCTTTGCGAGAACAAGTTTTCATAATATGGTCGGGCATCGGGCGGGATGAAATCGCGGAAGGCGACGCCCGTCAGTCGCTCGAGCGGGCGGCCCACCAGATCGGCGAAGCGGCGATTGCAGTAGGCGATAGCACCTCCGTCGCCGAGCGTGAGAGCCCCTTGCTGCATCCTCTCCACCAAGAGACGGTAGGGGCGGTCGGCCGTCTGGAGCGTGTAGACTTGTGCCCCGTCGGACTCGGCGACGACGAAGGCGTCAACCGCACCGGTTCGGATGGCGCGGATCACCTGCTCGGACTCTTCGAGCCGGCGCCGCAAGGCGTCGTTTTCTTCTCGCAGGTCCGCCTCGGACATCCGTTACCCTCGCTGGTGGCGTGTTGTTGCCGATCGGTTGGCCGGACGCGCTACACACAAGTGATTTGGGATCGGATCTTTCAGAGCCGGAGGGATTGGCGACGTTCTCGCGTCGTACGTCGCCAACGAACAGGTTCCGACCCCGAAAACATCAATCTGACGCAGCGCTAGTTTTTGCGGTGCAGGTTCAAGCCCAATAGCACCCGTTCCAAGTTGGACAGGTCTCCGATGAGCCGACGCAGAGGAGGCGGGAGTTTTTTGACCAGCGTGGGCACGGCGATGATCTGCTCGTCACTCGCCAGTTGCGGGTGCTGATAGATGTCGATCACCTCCAGTTCGTAAGCGCCGTGGAGGTATTCCTCGCAGATGGACTTGATGGCGGCGAACGCCTGTGTCGAGCGCGGGGTCATGCCGGCGACATAAAGGCGTAACACGTAGTGTTCCGGGGCGTCGGCCCCTTCGGGTGTGCCGTCCGTTTCCCCGAGTGGCTCTTTCATGGGAGAGAGCCTTTCGCCGTCGCGGGACGCAGTTGCAACCCGACCAAGGTGCGTTCGGTGTTGGAGAGATCGCCCACGACGCGGCGCAGCGGTTCCGGCAGCATTCGCACGAGCGTCGGGATCGCCACGATCTGATCACCAGCGGCGAGTTGCGGCTGCTCCAAGAGGTCGATGATCTCGATCGTATAGCGGTCCGGCATGTATTCTTCGCAGATCTTTTTCAAGTTGGCGAAGGCGGCGACGGACTTCGGCGATCCCCCCGCAATATACAGACGTAACTCCCAAGTCGCCGTCTCCCCGTCCGGTCCGGTCGGCGTCGGTTCTTCGGCGGGCTCGACTTGGCTTTTCATTTGCGACTTCCCGGTAACTTGCGGGAACGGGCCGGCGGCTCGCTCGCGTCGGACTTGCGACTCCGGCCCATCTCTTCCCGGTCTTTGCCGAGGACTTCTTGGCTCGCTTGGACTTGGGCGATGAGCCGCTTGGCCTCTTCCTCTTCCGCTTCGAACTCCTTTTGCAAGGCGACAATCCGGGCTTCGAGCGCCTCGCGCTTCCGCTCCCGCTCCCGCTGCTTGCCTTCGATCTCTTGCTGGCGCAGCATGGCGAGGGCTTTCTCCCGCGATTCTTGGCCCTGCCGCGCGGAGCCGGTCAATACGCCCTCTTCGCCCAAGTACACATCTTGCAGTTCGACGCCCCGGTCGGTCAACAAGAACTCGCGGAGCTGGTTGGAGTGAGCCATGCCGCGCGACTTCAGGACGTTGATCACCCGGTTCCGTTCTCCGCCCAACTCCAAGTCGCGCAAAAGGAGCCAAGTGTCCACGAGCGAGGAGATCTCCACGTCGAGCGTTTCCATGCCTTCGTCGCCGCTCGTCAGGCTGGTCAAGAACGCTGTGATCTCTTGGATCTTGAGGAAGTCGATCACCCGGGTCACCATCACGTTCGCGTCCCGGCGCGTGCCCACCGCCGTCATGCTGCCGATCGGGTCCATAATGACGACGCGCGGCTGGAATTGCCCCACGAGTTTGTGGATGGTCGCCAAGTGCATTTCCAAGCCGTGGATCGAAGCGCGGCTGGCGTGGAATTGCAGCAGACCTTTCTTCATGCACGGCTCGAGGTCGATGCCGATGGAGCGCATGTTGCGCGTCAACTGGCCCGGCGACTCCTCGAACGCGAAGTACAGGCAGCGTTCGCCGCGCTGGCAGGCGGCCGCCGCGAAGTGGGAGGCGAGACTGGTCTTGCCACTGCCCGCCGTGCCGGAGATGAGGACCGTACTGCCCCGGAAATAGCCTTCGCCGCCGAGCATCATGTCGAGCCGCGGGACGCCGCTCGAAACCCGTTCGGCGCTGACGACGTGCTGCAACCCCAGGGACGTGACCGGCAGGACGCTAATGCCGTCCTCGTCGATGAGGAAGGGGTATTCGTTGGTGCCGTGGACGGTGCCCCGGTACTTGACGATCCGCAGTCGCCGCGTGGAAACTTGGTCCGCCACCCGGTGATCGAGCAGGATGACGCAATCGGACACGTACTCTTCCAGACCGTGTCGGGTGAGTGTGGCGTCACCGCTCTCGGCGGTGATGACGGCGGTCACGCCCTTATCCTTGAGCCAGCGGAATAGCCGCCGCAGCTCGCCACGTAAGATGCCGGTGTCGGAAAGCCCTCCGAAGAGGGTTTCGAGGGTATCCAGCACAACCCGCTTCGCGCCGACGGAGTCGATCGCGTAATTGAGGCGGACGAACAGCCCTTCGAGGTCGTATTCGCCGGTCTCTTCGATTTCGTTCCGTTCCACCCGCACGAAGTCAATGGCCAGTTTTTTTTGCTCGACCAATTCGCCGAGGTCGAAACCGAGGGAGCGGACGTTTTCGGTCAGTTCTTGACCCGTCTCCTCGAAGGCCATGAAGACGCCGGGCTCGCCGAGTTGCGTGGCGCCGCGAACCAAGAACTCCATGGCCAGCAGGGTCTTGCCGCAACCGGCGCTGCCGCAGACAAGGGTGGGCCGGCCCCGTGGCAAACCGCCCCCCGTGATTTCATCCAGTCCTTGGACGCCCGTGGGCGCCTTGGCGAGACCGCGGGTGGAAGGCGTCTTGGCGATGGCTTTGGCCATTTATTCCTCGATCGATGGCCGGAGCGCCCGATTTGAATTGTCGCTGGAAATACCGAGGGCCGGACTTGAACCGGCGACCTATCGCTTATGAAGCGACCGCTCTAACCGCTGAGCTACCCCGGCAACATTGGCAATTTACTCGATACGCCCATTCCGACAAGGCGCGGTCGCTCCGAAGGTACCGCCGCGATTTCTCCCCTCCGCGCCACTTCTGACTTCCCATTCCGTCCTAAAATGAGGTATCCTTCCTCCAGCCTTCCCAAAAGCCTCACATTCCGAATGTGTCCGATCGGGATTCCCCTCCCGTTTCGCGGCACTCATCCGGGGGTCTCTCCGCTATGCGTCTCACTCTCTCGCTCACCGCCGTCGTTTGGCTGGCCTCCTCGGCCATGGCCGCATCGCCTCCGCCCGCGCCCGAGTTCGTTCCTCAGCAAACCGCCCCGAAGCCGGCCCCGTTCCCCGTCAAGATGGTCGATCAGGGCATCTTCGACTCCAAACTGAAAGGCCTGTTCGCCCCCGAGGGGTTCAAGACGGAACTCGTCGCCGACGCCCCGGCCATCATCAACCCCGTCGGCATGACCTTCGCCCCGGACGGCACGCTGTTCGTCCTCGAATGGCGGCCCGATCCGGGCCGCGAATGGGCCGAGTTCAAGGAGACGTTCCGCTACCGCGACGGCAGCACCAAGCAAGTCGCCACGATGAAGAAGTTCACCTTAGACACGGTGAAGGTGCTGAAGTTCAACGAAAAGACCCGGACCTACGATAAATCCGAAATCGTCATCGGCGAGGAGCTCCCCTCGAGCATCCTGTGGCACGACGGCTTCCTCTACGTCAGCGGTCGCGGCACCGTGCGGCGGTACAAGCAATCCAAAGCCGGCGGCAAATGGGACATCCGCGAGACGATCGCCCAAGGGTTCTGCGGCTTCCACCACCACCAAGTTTCGGGCATGACCATCGGCCACGACGGCTGGCTCTACATCACCAGCGGCGACGACGACAACTTCGTCGAAGGCTCCGACGGCAGCCGGGCCACGGTGATGCGCACGGGTGCGATCTTCCGCTGTTTGCCCGACGGCTCGAAGATGGAAACCTTCTCCCTCGGCTACCGCAACCCGTACCGCGACGTCGCTTTCGACGACAAATTCAACATCTTCCACACCGACAACGACCAAGAAGATGGCAGCAAGTTCACGGGTTGCCGAATCATGCACGTCGCTGAGGAATCGGATTACGGCTGGCGTTTGCGCGAAGGGGCCCGCTGCTGTCGGTCGGACACGGACCGCTACGCCGTCGCCGGGGAGATGCCGGGCAAACTCGCGCCCATGATCAAGACGGGCCGCGGCTCCCCCGCCGGCGTGTTGATCTACAACGACACGCAAATGCCGAAGCACTACCGCGGATTGCTCTACTACCCCGATGTCTTCCGCAAGACGGTGCGAGCCTATTCCGTGGCCCCGGTCGGTTCGACCTTCGCGATCCCGACCGAGTTCGAA